>NZ_JAUBQU010000068.1:0-35987 GCF_036701435.1 Microcoleus sp. Pol12A5 | reverse complement strand
ACGCCCCGCAGCCAGAGCACTAAGCCGCCAAATAAACCGATTCCTACTAAAATTAAGAACCCGACAGAACCTTCTCTTACAGTTCGCGATCGCATATTACCTCCTTAGTCATTGGTCATTGGTCATTGGTTATTAGTCATTCATCATCGGTCATTTCAATCTAAAATCTAAAATCTAAAATCTAAAATTGGCTGACTATCCAAGCGCTTGAATTGGCCCAGTAACACTGCCGCTAAAAAATTGTCCGATCAGTAAATTATCTGTCGATGCAATATCGCTGACAGTTCCCTCCCACTGCACTTTGCCTTGATAAAGAAACACGATGCGATCGGCAGTGCGGCGGATGGTACTGTCTTGGTGAGTGACGATCGCATAAGTGCTGCAAACACCTTGGGCCGCCTGCAAGTCGCGGATTAAATCTTCAATTACCGTCGAAGCGATCGGATCTAAACCCGCCGTCGGTTCGTCGTACAGCAAAACCTCTGGATTATCCCTGTCATTATCAGGATTCGCCATGATAGCGCGGGCAAAACTTACCCGCTTCCTCATTCCCCCAGACAACTGCGCCGGATAGCGTTCGCCAATTCGCGGCAAACCCACCATCTCCAACTTTTCCTGCACCAATTCCCGAATGCGGCGGCGCGGCAGCTTAGAATGCTGGTAAAGTAAAAAACCGACATTCTCCTCCACCGTCAGCGAATCAAACAAAGCCGCTTGCTGAAAAACCATCCCAATTCCGATCGGATCTGCCACGTCGTCCACCCATCCGACCCTGCGCTGTCCCTGAACAAAAACCTCACCGGCATCCGGGGCCAACAAACCCGCAATTATCCGCAGAATCGTAGATTTCCCCGTCCCGGAAGGGCCAATAATTGCCAGGGCTTCTCCCCGATAAATCCTCAGATCGACTCGATCGAGGATCGGGTTCTGGCCGAAGGACTTACTTACTCCTTTGAGTTCGATTAGCGGCTCAGCCATAAGATGTTATCAATAAGTTGTCAGTCCTCAGTCCTCAGTCTAGCTAATGACTAATCATTAATGACTAACAACTAATGACTTAAATTGACTGCCAGAATCAAAACTCTCTTGTATTGTAAATTTGTCTGCTCGAGCTGTTCCCATACCTTTAAGACTAATTAACCATGTCAATTAGTTCATTTCCTAAAGCCCTCCGCGTCTTGGCTAAAGCCAAGCAGGTTTTTGCCCAATCCAGAAATCCTTACGCCCCTTCTTTGCGGAACGGGCGAGTTCACCAGTGGTTTAAGTGGTTAGCCCCCGGACTTTTAGTGAAACGGTGGCTGCTGATCAGTGCCAGCGGCGTGGTACTTGCCACTTTGGGTTTAGCGATTTGGACTGGGATGACTCCCATTTTCTTCTTATTGCAATTGTTGAGAAATTTTTTGGCGTGGATTGCGGAAGTTATTCCCAATTACGTGTCGGGGCCGATCATCATTGCTGCCGGGATTTTGTTAATTCTGTGGGGGCAAACTCGCAGTTTGAACTCTATTACTCAAGTGCTGATGCCCGAAGGGAATGAGGAATTGGTCGATCGACTCCTCAACCACCGCCGCTTGCACCGCGGCCCGAAAATTGTGGCAATTGGGGGCGGTACCGGTCTTTCTAATTTGCTCAGGGGATTGAAGGATTACAGTGCCAAAATCACTGCTATTGTCACGGTGGCGGATGATGGGGGGTCTTCGGGGCGGCTGCGGCGGGAAATAGGGGTATTGCCACCGGGAGACATTCGCAATTGTTTGGCGGCTTTGGCAGATGAGGAAAAGTTATTGACTGAGTTATTTCAATATCGCTTTCAGGCCGGTGACGGTTTGATGGGTCACAGTTTTGGGAATTTGTTTTTGACGGCGATGAGCGATATTGCTGGAGATTTGGAACAGGCGATCGCCGCGAGTTCTAAAGTTTTAGCCGTTAGGGGAGAGGTGCTGCCTGCTACTCTGAGCGACGTGTCTTTGTGGGCTGAACTGGCTGACGGCCGGAGGATTGAAGGGGAGTCCAGCATTACAAAAGCTAACGGAAAAATCCTCAAAATAGGCTGTACTCCTGCTCATCCTCCCGCATTACCTAGGGCTGTGGAAGGTCTTCGGGAAGCGGATTTTATTATTATTGGGCCGGGGAGTCTTTATACGAGTGTCATTCCGAATTTGTTGGTGCCGGAAATTGCTGATGCGATCGCCAACAGCGAAGTTCCGCGCATTTATGTTTGCAATATTATGACTCAGCCGGGGGAAACTGACGGATACAGTGTTGCAGACCACATTCGGGCGATCGACCGCGCTTGCGGCAGGCCGCTGTTCGATGCTGTAGTCGTTCAAGGAAAAGTCCCTTCTGCAAAGGCTTTGATACGCTATTCTCAGGAGAATTCTTATCCGGTTGTGCTCGATCGAGAAGCCGTAACGCAATTGGGGCGGCGAGTTGTCATCGCCAATGTCATGGATGAAGATGAAAATACGGGTTTAATTCGCCACAATTCTCAAAGGTTGGCGGGGATGTTGCTGCGTTGGTACGGCCGCGCCCAGAACATTTAAGCTGCTGACTGCTGAATGTTTACTGTTTACTGTTTACTAATGTTATTAGTTATTAGTTATTGGCTATTGGCAGCCACCAGCGAGTAACAAATAACAAATAACCAATAATAAATGATTCATGACTAATTATTGAAATGAAAACTTTGCTTCCCGATTCTGAGGCTACGCGCAAGTTTGGTGTTGCGTTAGGTCGATCGCTCCCCGCCGACACTGTAATCTTATTACAAGGAGATTTAGGTGCGGGCAAAACTACCTTGGTTCAAGGCATCGCTGAAGGTTTAGGAATCTCAGACTCGATCGAAAGTCCTACTTTTACGCTAATTAACGAGTATTTTACAGGGCGAGTTCCGCTGTATCATCTAGATTTGTATCGACTGGAACCCGAAGAAGCGGAGGCTTTGCACTTAGAAAGTTATTGGGACGGGTTAGAAATGGATTTGGGAATTGTGGCGATCGAATGGGCGGAAAGATTGCAGTACAAACCCGAAAATTATTTGCAAATTTCTTTAAGTTATTTAGATAACGGGCGGCAAGCTGAAGTAATTGGTAATGGCGAGTTATTGGATTGGCAATGGGAAAAGTGAGAAAGGGCGATCGAACTTACTGCGGACGGTTGACACGAATCAATTTGCCTCTCAAACTTTCTTCACCAGCAATAGCATCATTGATGCGTCTTGCCAACCTTTCTAGATTTTTATCGTCTGTACAGACGATAATACCAGCATGGTCGGGTTGTTGAGCGTGCAAACGAATGAAATGCCGACGATTTTGCGTCATAACCGCCCGATCGTTATTCACAGCAAAGGCTAATACTTCGGGGTCATCATCTCCGGCATTTCCTGCCTCTTGAATAGTCAGGGCATCGTGACCGAAATTTCGCAGCAAAGCCCCAACAGGAAACGGGAACTGTTCATCTGCATAGAGACGTGCTATAAATTATACTTCCTGCATCATTGCTGCTGCTTCTTCTCGGAGTGCTGTTTCAATTTCTTCGGAGTTAGCCTCAGCATAAGTCCAGACATTTACTAAGTTTGCAGCATTCAACTGGGGATAAAATTGTAGAAGTTCAGCATCACTTGAACCTTGACAGCGCCAACTCACGAACAGCCAAACTGGAAGTCGAGTTTTGGCAATGCAAGCATCGCCGCCACACACGTCGGGAGTTTTGGTAATTCCTGGCCAGCTATTGTTTAAACTTTCGGTTAAAAGCCGGATGGCTTCAGCTTTCTCACTCGGAGTTAAGGCCAGGAGTTGTGTTTTTAGTTCTTCGAGGAGCATGGGTAATATTGCCTTTGCGATGCAGGAATACCCAATTCTAACACTTGAGTTAAATTCAAGCTTACTCAGCGTCAAATGTCAAGGCTTCTCCCCTCACATTTGTATCCAATTTACCCTTCTCAAAAACAACTTTTCCTCCAACAACAGTCACAACTGGCCACCCAGTCAAACTCCAACCTTCAAAAGGACTCCAGCCGCACTTGGTCACCATTTCTTCTCGCACCACAGGTCGATACTTCTCCAAATCTACTAATACCAAATCGGCATCAAAACCAGGAGAAATCGCCCCTTTGTTGGGAATCTTATAAGCCTTAGCAACTGCCGCCGACATCCAATTAGCAACTTGTGCCACTGTACATCTTCCCTCTACTGCTTGCGTCAGCATCAAAGGCAAAGAAGTTTCGACTCCCGGCATTCCAGACGGCGTATTCGGATAATCTTGAGCTTTTTCTGCTAATGTATGCGGCGCGTGGTCGGTGGCGATAAAATCAATTACGCCGTCGAGTAAAGCTTGCCAAAGTATTTCGTTATCGCGGGGTTCGCGCAAAGGCGGATTCATCTGAGCTAAACTGCCAATTTTTTGATAGGCGCTGGTATTTAACAACAAATGCTGTGGCGTAACTTCTGCTGTCACCCAAGTCGGTTTTTCCTGGCGCAACAACTCAGCTTCATCCCCCGTTGAAAGGTGCAGAATGTGCAGACGCCGCTGATATTTATTAGAAAGTTTTAATGCTAGCTGAGTTGCCAATAAAGCTGCTTGGTTGTCTTGAATTTGCGAGTGCACGGCAACATCGGAAATCCCGGCAAATTCCTGACGCCTCTGGTTGATTCTAGCTTGGTCTTCTGCGTGCACGGCAATTAGTCGATCGCCTGCAGCAAAAATCGCCTCTAAAGTTGCTTCTCCATCCACCAAAAGCTGCCCGTGCATCGAACCCATAAACACCTTAATTCCCGGAGTCGGATTTGCAGTCAACAAATCCGGCAAATTCTCAGGCGTTGCACCAATAAAAAAGCCGTAATTCACCAAACACTTCTCGGCAGCGCGACTTAGTTTATCATCTAAGGCAGCTTGGGTTGTGGTCAGAGGTCGGGTATTCGGCATTTCCAGAAACGATGTTACGCCGCCTTTAGCGCAAGCGCAGCTAGCGGTAAATAAGTCTTCCTTGTGTTCTAAACCAGGTTCCCGGAAGTGTACCTGGGGATCGATTACTCCGGGTAACAGAGTTAAGCCTTTGGCATCTATTTCTCGATCGCCAGATTCGACAATTTCTGCAGCAACCTTGACAATTTTGCGATCGCAGATTTGCACATCTCCTACCAAAAACTCACCATTGGGCAAAAGAATGCGAGCGCGACGGATTAACAAACTTGATTTGGGAGTCATAAGATACCATTAATTGAGTAAACAGCGTGCTAGCATGGAAGCATTATTAAGTTTATAATTCGTATCCAGCTCAGTCACTACAATACCCTATGACTCGTCTAGACAAGTCAGCCGACGAAAAACCTCCGCAAGACACCGAAAATCCTTGGATCGAAGGAATTAAGACGATCGGCTTAGCAGCATTTTTAGCCTTTGGTATCCGCACCCTGGTTGCCGAAGCACGCTACATTCCCACCGGCTCGATGCTCCCAACCTTACAAATTAACGATCGATTAATTATAGATAAGGTCAGCTATCGATTCCAAGACCCCCACCGAGGAGATATTATCGTATTTATGCCTCCCGACCCGGCTAGTTTGTGCACGGGACAGCCGCCACCGATCAAAGATGCCTATATCAAGCGAGTGATCGGACTTCCAGGGGACACTGTGGAAGTCAGAGAGGGAAAAGTTTTTATTAACAAGCAGCCGCTACAGGAAAAATATATTGAAGAAATTCCGCAGTATCCCTACGGGCCTGTAGTTGTAGCTCCAAATTCTTACTTGGTGCTCGGCGACAACCGCAACGCAAGCTGTGACAGTCATTATTGGGGCTTTGTACCCAAGCAAAATATCATCGGTAGGGCAATTGTGCGTTTTTGGCCACTCAACCGTACAGGTTCGATCGACCCCACGCCCCTTTATCCCGCTAAAAATTAGCTACAACCCTCAGTAGGGTGCGCTAGGCGCACCTTACTACTACAGATTAATGAAGGTCAAAATTTAAAACTTGCTTAACTTCCGATCGTGCTGCCATTCCAGCAGATTTAGTACGATGTTTCGCGATCGAGAACTTTCACCACTTTGTTATACATCTCCTCTGCCTCTTGCTGCGAATTGCCGATACTCGTCAATCCCAATTTGCCAAACTCCGACAAACAACCCATTAAATGAAACACACTGCCCGTCTCTGTACCGCTGTCAAAGTGCAGTTGATTGTCAGCAATAATATCCATCAAATCGTTGGGTAATAATCCCCGATAGCGCTCTTTTTTCAAATTGTCTGAAGCGACATAATATTTCGGACGGCCCTGCTGGCTGTAAAATAATCCGGTAGTACGATCGTACCGACCGTTTGTTAACAGCTTCAAAGCCATAAAAGGATGAGTTGTTCCTCCTTTTCGTAAGTTAATTTCTATTGCTTGAAGATCCCATTTCCCATCGGATTGCTTTACAGCGAGAAAATCCACTCCAAATCTCTCTAAAGCCCCTTTTTTAGCTAAGTTTTGCCCGACTTTCCATCCCAATTCTTGCAACGCCAGTCGGTAAGATTCGTCCGCCGGAAATCGGCAACCCAAGAAAATTTGGCCGTCTGGGCCTCCTAAAATCTGGTCGTGAGTGGAGAGGATTTCTACTTCGCCACTGGGAATAATTCTGCCTTGAACACTGGGCGAGAACTTTTGTTCTCCTTCGATAAATGCTTCGGCAATTGCCCCTAATTCTGGAATGCGGCTGCTAAAATTTTCCCAGGTTTCGCCTGTGGATTGAAAGCGCAAATTATGGAAGCAATTCCCAATTGCCTTCGCTCTTTCTTGAGGCGCTTTACTTGTCAGGGAACGCAAATCTAGAAGTGCATTTCCTTCTCCCGAAAAACCTTCATTTAACTTAATTACCATCCGCTGCAAATCCGGCTGCCGTTCCCACAATTGAGCGGCAGCTTCTGCTAAATCTTCCGCATTCCAAACCAACTCGGAACCGTCAGGATAAGGCACGCCACATTCTTGGAAAATTTGCCTGCTGCCGCTTTTTGTTCCCCAATATAACAGATCGGGATCGCTGGCCCACAAAGGAATCCCCAATTTCACAGATAACTCGCGTTCTAAGGGCGTCGAGTTATAACAAACCATATAAGATTTTGTCGGCCGTACTGCTTGACGAATGCGCTCCATCAAGCGGGGGCGCTCTAAAATTTTCTGGGTGAGGGATTTGGCAGAAGCATCGTAAGCACTGAACAGCAAAAGCCGATCGCGCGCGTGAGAAAATGGAATTCCCGGCAGCAATTGCAGGTAATAATCCACAATCATCGGGTGCAAGGGCTCCGAGGTAATGTAAATTAAGCGCGTGCGGGGATTTCGCAGGCGAATCAATGAAAATAAATGTCGCTCTTCGTAGTGGTAAGCACCCTCAATTTTTCGCATTTCTTGCTGATCTAAGCTGACAGAAGGAATGATAATAATGTCACAATCTCCGCTGTCGAATTCTTCTATCGCTCGCCAACGTTCGCGTAATTCTGTCTGAAGATTGCGAAACTTCTGCGCCGATTCGGAAGGTGAATTATTTAACTCTTGCATTGCGTTTTATCCTAAGTATTCAAATAATTATTGCTGATGATGTCGGGTGTGTCAGCCCCAATAGTTGAGATAACTCACACAGTTTTTTTTCTAACGCACCTTACCGGGAATATTGACAAAAATGCCCAAATAGTGATTTAAGGTGCGTCAGTCGAAATATTTGAGGCAACTCAAACAGTTTTTTCTGACCCCGCCCAAAAACCTATACCGGACCATCTACTCCTGTCGTGAATATCTAAAAATTTTAGACCAAAGTTTAATCTCCCAGATTCATCTGTGGAATAAATCTAAAATCTAAAATCTAAAATCTAAAATCGACTGACGCACCCTACCGGGGACGATATTCGATTTCTGTCAATCTGTTCTAAGAAGCTCGCCGCGCTCGAAAAAGTCTGGCATACTGCAAAATTGGCTCTAAGCGGCGTTGATTTTGCTTGAGTGCCGATCGCAATTTTTCCGAAGGGCGGAACACAAAGGGAGCTGAATATTTGTTCAGCATCTCCATATCTGGCGACTGGCTCAGCAGCATCAGCCTCACGTCTTTGTCAAGCAAATAACTCAGAGAAAGCAAATCTCCCATGTTCGTAAAATCGTTGCCGCGATCGCTAATTACAATTGTATCTTTAATCGACCGATTAGCTATCGCCTCTTTGTTAATAATTTTCGCAACTTCAGCATTAAAATAGCTCAAGTCTTTGCTCCACCAAGTATCAGAAAAAGCGCTGACCGTACAAGAGGCTACACTTGCTGTAAATACCAAGGCTAAAATGACTTGCCAAAACCGCTGCTGAGTTTTCAGGTAACTGGCGAGCAAGTAAGCAACTGCTAGCTGCACTCCGGGAAAGCAGGAAATCAGATAGCGGCTGACGGCGGAACGTTTGCCACCTATGATTAGATCCGGTAATGCCAGTATCAAAAAAGGTATAAAAATTGATGTTAAAATAAACAGCCAAGTTGAACTGCTAGCCTGGCGACAGATTTTGTAAAGGGCTGCCGCAATTAACAGCAAAAATGGCAATCTCAGCAGATAAGTCAAGATATTATCAAACCCGAAGTCGAAGTCAAAAAATAAGGCTGTAAAGCTGAGTGTCCACAATTTAACAAGATACAGCCAACCCGGAGATACTCGCGTCCAATCTGTCGTAGAGGAGGCACGTTCCAGGTTTGTCGCCAGCACGTAAATCCAGGGGATATACAATATTAAAGCTGCTGTTACTGCTAAGAAAAATTGGGAATTAGTTACGTGACCTGGCAATTTTGTTCTTTTGACAAACAACCAGTAAGAAATTATAAAAACTCCGTGTCCCATGAGTGTTAAACTGAAGAAAGGGTGAGTGTAGAAACCAAAGGCGATCGCCAGCGAGTAAAATACCCAATCTTGCCAACCCCGCAACCGCACTGCTCTCAGCAGCAGCCAACTGCTGCCAATAACTGTCGCTGTCAGCAAACTGTACTGCCTTGCTGTCTGAGCAAACAATATGTCAAAGGGAGATAAAGCCAAAAGTGCTGTTGCTAATAACGCAGCCAAATTCGAGGCGAAAAGTTCCTGAGCTAAAGCGTACATCAAAGGCAACGACAGCAAACTCAATAGTGCTGGCAAACTGCGAGATGCTGTTAGAGAACTGCCAAATTGCTGCATCCACCAACGAGCCATGAGAAAGTATAAAGGCGGATGCTGCGGGTCTTCTAGTGCTAAAGAACGAATTGTGTCTGCTTCTGTACTTCCGGGTTTAATCCTCTGATATTTTTGCAATTCTGGTGCAGGAACAATCCGGTTTTGGAATAGTTCGTCGTCGATTTCTTGGCGTGTGAAACCAGCGGCGCGGATTGATGTGTAAGCTTCGTCGTGCCAGTACAGTTTGCGATCGATCTCAAAAAACCGAAATCCGATACCAAGTAAAATGCCGATCGCCAATAAGTTCATCAGCCAGCGGGAATTTTTGGTATTAACAGATGTGTCTTGATGTGTTGTAGATCCCATGCTTGTCCTAATTGTGGCGATTCCCTCCGGGATAGCTACGCTTCACGGAATTTGGAACTGTAGACCATCGTAAACCGCACTCCCAGAGCGATCGATACCCCGTACAGACCCCAACAGACGATCATTCTACCCTCTGCCGGATGCCGAATACCTCTACATCAGTGCCTTGTGAAAGCTGGCTCAGGCTCAACCACCTCGAAAATCAAGAATCTTCAACCAGATCCTTCCAGAACCTCCAGACCCCAAAAATAACTGCTAACATACGTGTTGTACAGTTAATCAACAAGCTCCGCAAGGGGTCTACCCGCATACCGCAAATGGCAAAAAAAGAAACGTCTATAAAAACTTCCACTGAAAACTCAGAAAAGCAAAAAGCCTTAACTTCCGTACTCTCCCAAATCGAGCGCAGCTTTGGCAAAGGAGCGATCGTCCGATTGGGAGACTCCACTCGCATGAGGGTAGAAACCATTCCCACCGGAGCCCTGACACTGGACATTGCTTTGGGCGGCGGTTTGCCAAAAGGCCGAGTCATTGAAATTTACGGCCCGGAAAGTTCCGGTAAAACCACTCTAGCCCTCCACGCGATCGCCGAAGTCCAAAAATCCGGCGGTATCGCAGCCTTCGTCGATGCCGAACACGCCCTCGATCCCACCTACGCCTCAGCTTTAGGCGTCGATATTGAAAATCTATTAGTTTCCCAGCCGGATACCGGCGAAATGGGCCTAGAAATTGTCGATCAACTCGTGCGTTCCGTCGCCGTCGATATCGTAGTAATTGACTCCGTAGCCGCCCTCGTCCCCCGCGCCGAAATCGAAGGCGACATGGGCGACTCTCACATGGGTTTGCAAGCGCGCTTGATGAGCCAAGCTTTGCGGAAAATCACCGGCAATATCGGCAAATCCGGCTGTACCGTCATCTTCCTCAACCAATTGCGGCAGAAAATCGGCGTAACTTACGGCAACCCCGAAACCACAACCGGCGGTAACGCCCTTAAATTCTACGCCAGCGTGCGGCTCGACATCCGCCGGATTCAAACCTTGAAAAAAGGCACAGAAGAGTACGGCAACCGCACGAAAGTTAAAGTTGCTAAAAATAAAGTTGCTCCGCCTTTCCGCATTGCCGAATTTGACATTGTATTTGGCAAAGGCATTTCTACTTTAGGCTGTCTGACTGACTTGGCCGACGAAATGGGAGTAATTATCAAAAAAGGTTCTTGGTATAGCTATAACGGCGAGAACATAGCTCAAGGACGAGACAAAGTGATCCAACACATGGAGAAAAATGCCGACTTCAAAAATGAAATTGAGCAGCTAGTTAAAAAGAAACTTGAGACTGGTGCTGTGGTTTCTGCTAATTCTGTTGCCCCTGTTGACAATGAGGATGAGGATGCAGAAGATCTAGACAATGTAGAAGATCTAGACAATGTAGAAGATGTAGATGATTTGGAAGAAATCTAAATCTTTTAGTCAATAAATCCGATAGCTGTTAGAACCCCGACTTTTTAAAGAAGTCGGGGCGCTGTTTATTCTGTTTTTTTAAGATGTAGGGGTAAAGCATTTGAGAGAATACAAATAACCCCGACTTCTTCGATGAAGCCGGGGTTCTAAAATAAGAGTATTTCACCACGTTGTTTAATGTTGAGGAGTTTGGTGAAAGGAAATCTCTAAAACTTCTATCTGTTGGTTGAGAGCAGCAGAGCGCTTCTGAGCATATTTGTCGTGCAGAAAAATAGTTAAGCCTACACCCACTGGCAACACAAAATAGATAAATCCCAGCAACATCTGAGCAATTTCTTCTTGCGCTGCTGCATCGATTTGAGGCACAGCATTAGGTTGACTTGTCGTGCTGTTGACTGGCTGCTGATTGGATTGCTCGATCGCCTGTGCTTTTACTTGCGGTTGAGCTTCCTGGGCGATCGCCCCAGAAGCAGTTCCCAAGCATCCAGCCACTGCTACACATACTGTCAGGAAACTAAAAAGTCTTGATTTAACCTTTAATCCGTTGTTCATAGCACTGATTGAGTGGCGAGATCCTTGCTGGGTTTCTGTTTCGGTTAAGCGTACAAGCATTTTTACTTACCTGTTATTAAAATAAATTTAATTTCTGTATTCAAATATACTGTTTTTTTTATTTTAATACAATAAGTATTTATTACTAAAATTGTGTTTAAATGCAATATCTGCATAAATTCCATGCGCCAATAGGGGTTTTGCTCACAAACAGTAACTTTATATACAATTTTTCCTCTGGACATCCACTTGAATTGGAACGCAACATTAAAGCGCGATCGTAAATAAACCGTTACCCCAAACAGTTAGAAAGTCAACTCGAAATTAATAATCTGTATTATTTATTAGGACAAGTTATATATGCTTCAAGGGCTATTATCGTTCAGAGGGCCTTTTCGGATTCTGAACCTGAGTTGGTTTGCTTTTTTCTTAACATTTGTAGTGTGGTTCAACTACGCACCCTTCAGCACAACGGTGCAGCACGATTTGGGATTGACAGTTGGGCAAGCCAGAATCATCAGTCTGTGTAACCTAGCTTTCGCAATTCCTGCACGTATTATTATCGGGATGTTGCTCGATCGCTTCGGACCTCGCATCACCTTCTCATCACTCCTGGTGTATGCAGCATTTCCGACTTTGGCATTCGCCTTTGCCCAGAACTTCAATCAATTAGTTTTGAGCCGTTTGGCAATGGGAATTGTCGGCGCTGGATTCGTAGTTGGCATTCGCTTAGTTGCCGAATGGTTTCCCCCAAAAGATATCGGCTTCGCTCAAGGTATCTACGGCGGCTGGGGCAACTTTGGCTCTTTTGCAGCAGAAGCAGCGTTACCCGCGATCGCGGCAGGAACAGCTTTTCTCTCAGTCGGACACACAAATTGGCGGCTGGCGATCGCCCTTACTGGAATTGCCACAGCAGTTTTCGGAGTCATTTTTTACTGCAACGTTCAAGACACTCCTCCCGGCAAAGTCTATCAGCGCCCGGCCCGCAACGGCGCAATGGAAGTCACCAGCGCCAAAAGCTTTTGGGCACTGTCGATGACTAATATTCCTCTATTTGGTGCCTTAGCTTTGATTGTGTGGCGCTTGCAGAAAGCAAATTTTCTGACTCCAAATGTGATGTACGCTATTTGGATTAGTTTGACAGCACTCTATTTAATTCAGGCTTACAAAGCCTGGGAAGTTAACCGAGAAGTTGTCACCGGTCAAAAACATTACCCACCTCAAGAACGCTATCAAATCAGTCAAGTATTCGTATTAGAACTAGCTTATGCAGTCAGCTTTGGTTCAGAGCTCGCTGTGGTTTCCATGTTACCAGAATTTTTTGAACACACCTTCAATCTAAATCATGCGATCGCCGGGCCTATAGCTGCTACCTATCCGCTGATGAACTTGGTCAGCCGTCCAGCGGGAGGCTTAATTTCTGATAAAATCGGCAGCCGCAAGTGGACGCTGACAGTCATGACGGGCGGAGTGGGATTGGGGTATTTAATTATGAGCCAAATTAGCGCCAACTGGCATTTAGCAATTGTAATTATCATGACCATGTTATGTGCCTTCTTTGTCTTCGCCGCAGCAGGTGCAACTTTTGGCATCGCGTCCTTAATTAAACGAGAAGTAACTGGTCAAATTGCCGGAAATATCGGTGCTTACGGCAGTGTCGGCTCTGTAATTTATGCGACTATTTATAGCTTTCTGCCCCAAACAGTGGCAGGCAACCGCAGCTTCTTTGAGCTACTCGGAACTGCTGCTGTAATTGTGTGCTTCCTTTGTGTTTTTATCCTAAAGGAACCAAAGGTTATTGAAAGCCAAGATTTGGCAGAAGAAGCTATGCTGCTGGGCCACTAAATGGCAAATCACGTTTTAAGTAGAACAAGTTAAAAAAACAGAACACCCAGAAGCTTGACTTCTTTATTTAATTAAGAAGTCAGGCTTTGATATGAGCCGTAGTTTATTTATCGCTTTGGTCACTTACTGTGGCAAAGAAACTGGCTCGATGTACTGAGAATTAGCGCGCACATAACAGCCTTGTCTTGTCAGCAACCAGGGTTGACCGTTCGCCATCGTAATAGCATTTGCTCCCCTGAGTTCAGCAGAAACTGTATCTCTATCCGCGCGGTAAACTTGTTGAATTGCTCCGTTTGCGGTCTTGCGGCAGTTGAGTTGTCCATCTCGCGAGGTGACTCGCCAAGCAGGCCAAGTTACAAAACCATTTGTTTGACTCGACCAAGTATTAGCATTGCTAGAAGTATAGTCGCCACTTGCATTAGGACGCGGTAAAGCTTCAACTAAATTTACTTTAAATGTCTGGCCCATAGAAGGACAATTTTCTCCTCCTTTCACCTTCCAAGTAACTTCGGCTCCCAATTGGTTGCTTCTTCCAACTTGACGCCTGACAATGGCAATATCTCCAGAACAAACAATTTTTCTGCCAGGGCCGGTCGCACTGTCTTTGAAAGTCCCATTGTAATAGTAAGAGCCTGCTGCTCCTTCAGAACGGGTAATTAGAATATTGCCCAAAAATTCCCGATTGCCTACTTTTGTCAAGTAAAAACCGCTGCGATTGTTTCCTTTTTCTGACAAGTTTAAAGTCGTTTTACCGTTAGGATTAACATAAGTGGTAGCGCTAGCAGCACCACACCAAATCAAGGAAATAACTCCTGCATAGAACCACATATTCAGTCGTTTCATGGCAATACTTTTTATGAATTTATACAATTTATACTTTATTATAGCTAGCAGAAAAATACTTCACCAGTCGCTCAAATTAGTGTCACTCATTTGAGCGACAGCGCACTCGTCTGACCCTGCGTGCGGACTATCCCCGGCATCAACTCTGCATAACTTCACCTTGCTTCAGCTCCCTTCCGTTCTCTTCACTTGTCTGTACCTGCATCACGGGCCTTGCAAGCTTCAACTTCTGACTCATTGCAGGTTCCAATAATTAGCAGCAGAATAAATTTATATACGTAAGTAAAGGAGTTCAAATCACCGCTAGATACTGTGGATTTTACGGCTACTTCCGGGTGGGTCAAGTTGCCGCAAGTAACACTAGCCAGATTTGGGCAACTGGCAGATTTCACCTCTGAGCCTGTTTGTAAAGAAATGTAAAAGCTCCTGAAAGCCAATTACTGTGACAGAAAGTAAGCTTTCTAAGTTGAGTCGGTAAAAAAAGTCGTCTTGATTCAGCGCAAAAATGAACTTGACAAACACAAATTAATTTGCTCGAAACTTAAATCATTGTTGAAGGGATAATAAATTATGGCTGACGGTCAATTAGGAGTTATATTAAAGATGGCTCAAACAATTAATCCTCAAATTGAGAGCGATCGACACTTTGAAATAGACTTGGCAAAATTGCGCCAACTGCCAACAGGAACATTAGGGTGCGAAGTGGCGCGATTTCTAGACGAACAAGGCTTTGAGCCGATCGCATCGGGAGACTGGATTCAGCGAAACCACGACGTTTGGCACGTTCTGACTGGTCTTTCAGCTTCAACAGAAGATGAACTTGTACTTCAAGCGTTTACTCGCGCTCAAGTATTTCGTCCTTCTTGTGCGATTTTAGTGTTAGTTGGACTGATCGGTGGCAAATGCGCGATCGGACAAATTATCAAAGGCTTAAAACACGGAAAATTAGCCACTCGGTTAATTAATTGGGACGTTGCATCTGATTGGGAAACTCCTTTATCGGAAGTTCGAGAAAAACTCGGAATTCTACCCTTAATTGATTAGATTTTAACTCGTTACCTCATTGCAAAAGTATGCAAAGCAAAAGTTACAAACCGGAAATTAGCCTGAGTCCACGGGAAAGAGCGATCGCACAATTAGTAGCCCAAGGGCTGCCCAACAAATGTATTGCCAAAAATTTAAATATCAGTCACTGGACGGTTGCTACTTACGTGAGGCGGATTTTTATCAAACTCGGTGTTTGTTCCAGAACTGCGATGATTGCACTGCTGATCCAAGAAAATTTGCTCTGGGACTGATAAATAAGTAGCGTGCGTCAGCTAGCTGGAATTCTCTGGTAATCCAGAAACTCTAGGCACGACGCACCCTAAAAAAACCTATCCCTAGACAGATGAAAACCCGGTTTAGCTGTAAAACCGGGTTTTCATTTGCAATGTTTAAAACCTTCTATGCCAAAGCCACAGAACGAGAAGAATTTCTCAGAAAACTCAGCAATTCTCGATTCACCGTTTGCGGCGCTTCCTGCTGAATCCAGTGACCGCAGTGAGGAACTAATTTCAACTTAAACGGAGCAGTAATTAATCTGTCTAAACCTTCTACAAGTTTGTGGCTCAAAAACGCATCTTCTTCTCCCCAAAGCACCAAAGTAGGTACTGTCACAGGTTCTAATTTCTCCGCCAAATTCCAAAGCCTCTGCGGGTGAAACATCTGGCGGTAATAATTGATAGCGGCAGCTAATACTCCCGGCTTTTCTAAAGCAGTCTGATAAATCTTAGTTTCCTCAGCACTAAAAGATCCTTTGCGAACAGCTTGTCCTTGGAAAACATTGTGCACAAAATCTTTCAAGTTTTGCCGGATCAACCATTCCGGAATGCCGGGAACCTGAAACGCCAAAACGTACCAACTGCGGCGGATTTGATCTAAATTGCTCGCCATTTCCTGCACGAATCGCTGCGGGTGCGGAGCGTTTAAAATTGCCAAGCGGTTGAGTTGTTCGGGGAATTTTTGAGCTAAGTGCCACGCAATCGCCCCTCCCCAATCATGACCTACAACGTGAGCTTTTGTATAACCGAGGCTCGCAATCAAACCGCGAATATCCGCGCTCAGCGTATCTAAATCATAACCGCTTTCCGGCTTGTCGGAATCGTTGTAGCCCCGCAAATCCGGCACCACAACTTTAAAATGACGCGCTAAAGCAGGAATTTGATGGCGCCAAGAGTACCAAAACTCTGGAAACCCATGCAGGAGGAGAACGAGATCGCCTTCTCCTTGAGAAACGCAGTGCAGGCGGATGTTATTGGTTTCGACAAAAATGTGTTGCTGTTCGGAATCGAAAGAATTCATAGTTGGAAAGTTAGACTTATTTTCGGGAAGTACAGAACCCGCCGACTGGTAGCAGGCTAAAACGGCCCAATGCTGTTAATTTTTCTACTTTTATTGTAGCTGCTTTTCGATCCCCGTGGCTGCAATCTAATGAAACTTAAAACTTGTAGGGTTGTTGGGTGTCCGGTTTTTTAGGCGTAATTACTGAACGCACGTTTTTTACCTTAAATGTACTGTTTTAACAGCGGCGCAGGCGATTCAATAATAGCACAATTTCGTCCGTTGCCGATCGCATTTTTGCAGCCGATAGGTCCGATTGATTGACGATAATGCTAAATACCAACGGCTCGTAATTTGGAACTTCGATATACCCCGACAGTGCCGAAACTCCGCTCAAAGTTCCTGTTTTTGCTTGCAAAACTACGCGGTTTGGTGTATTATTAAAGCGATTTTTCAAAGTGCCGTTCTCGCCAGCGATCGGCAGTGACTGGCGGTAAATCGATGCGGCAGGTGAATTGGCCATAAATCTCAAAGTTTGCACCAAGGCTTCTGGGCTAATTAAATTGTGGCGGGAAAGTCCCGAACCGTCGGCTAATATGTAGCTGTTTGGATTTACTCCTAATTGAGTTAAAGACAGTTTTAACTCTTTCAAACCCATTTCACCTGTATCCTCTTGCTGCAGGGGCATCTTGTCTGTAACTTTTCCCAGCAATCTCAATAAAACTTCTGCATAAAGATTGTTGCTTTCCCGATTAGTTTCTCTCACCAATTGGGCCAGCGGCGGCGATTCAACGGTCGCTAATTCTTGATTTAAATTGCGAGAAGCTGATGCAACTAAAGTGTGTTTAACAGGAATTCCCTCAGCCGCCAGAACTTGCTGAAACTGCTGCAAAAAATTATTAGCGGGGTTGACAACTGCCACATAAGCTGATTCAGGTTCGCCACCAACTTTCAACTGTCCGCTCACTCGAATTATAGGTCGATCGAACTCCCTGCCAACATCAATAAACTCAGATTCGCTTTGGGCGACTGTTACTGAATTGTTCTGAAGTTGCCACTGATTTGCCAGCTTTGGTTCGGCAAAAGTAACTTTCAGAGGTTGCCCGATCGCCTGTGGGGACAAAAGAAGGTCGATCGCGTTTTGATTGAAAATTAAACTGTTAATCGGCGCTCCGTAACCTGCTTGGGCGTCTTCCCATTCCCAATTCGGATTGACTGCACTGCCTTGAAAATAGCTGTCATCGCCAATTAACTCGTTTACTTGGGTGATTCCTCGCTGCTTCAACTGCTGCGCCAAAGATTTCAACTGAGCCTCAGCAATGCTCGGATCTCCCCTGCCGGCAACGTACAAACTTCCATTTTCGCCGCTGTAAACCGATGTCTTAATCCGAAAATCTGCACCGAGTTTCTGCAAAGCAGCGGCTGTAGTTAGCAGCTTGGCATTTGATGCTGGAATAAAATATTTTTGGGCGTCGCGGCTGTAGAGAGTAGTAGTAGAAGATAGAGGTTGAATCAAAATGCCCCAGCGCGATCGGCTAAATTCGGGACGGTTGGCGATCGCATCTACTTGTGCCCCCAATTCCCCAGGACAAATATCCCCAGCAACCGCCGACATTTGAGCCGCAACCGCCGACGGACGCCCCAGCACCAGCACTAACAAACTAAGCGCAATTCCTTGGATTTTCAAAGTGGCAGTTCCTTAACAATAACTATTAAAATTAGATGCGCCAGAGCTTGGAAGTTTCACCGAATCAAGTCAATATTAATAATAATAACGCGCATGAATTCTCGGATTGAACAGCGCTTCTACAGGTTTTCCCTCTGTGAGGTGCTCTTCCACAATTAACGGTACATCACTCGGTTTAACTCGACAATACCAAATTTCGTCCGGGGTAACTCGTACAGTCGGGCCAGTGGTGCACTGTCCCTGACAGCTACAGGCCTCAACTTTCACCCCTGCAACTTGTTGAGCTTCAAAAGCAGCTAGCACTGCTGCTGAACCATTTTTGAGGCAAGATACATACTGGCAAACCAATACACAGCGCGCTTCTGGTTGGGAGTCTGGTTCTCGGGCTGGAGATTCTGGCATTGGTAAGGATTTATCCGCTCTTTAATATATCTTAACAATATTGTCAGGTCGATCGCCCGCTGGAGGGAGGCAAGTGGCAGAATTTTATAGTGCGATCGAAAAAAACAGCAAAATTCTGGCATTCAAACTTTTTCCTTCTTTACTACCTTCAAACCAATCCTTTCAGCAGAGCTGCCTTTCTTCAGTCTGTGTCACGCTTTCCCTATATGATCGATTTAGAGCAACAACTCAATCAACCGCTAATCATGCCAAAAACAGTAGCCGATGTAATGAGCCGCGAGCCGATTTTGGCGCGACCCGAAATGCCCTTGAACGAAGCGATTAAAATTTTAGCCGATCGACGCATTAGCGGTCTTCCCGTCGTAGATGAGAATGACTTGTTGGTAGGAGTCATCTCCGAAACCGACTTGATGTGGCGGGAAACCGGCGTAACTCCCCCCGCTTATATCATGGTGCTTGACAGCGTGATTTATTTGGAAAATCCATCTCGTTACGAGCGAGAACTCCACAAGGCTTTAGGACAAACAGTAGGAGAAGCGATGAGTAAAGAACCTGTTACCATCGGGCCCGATCAATCTGTCCAAGAAGCTGCCAAACTGATGCACGATCGCAGCATCCACCGATTGCCGGTGGTTGATACTGCCGGCAAAGTAATCGGCATCCTCACTAGGGGAGATATTATCCGATCGATGGCTGCCGAATCTTAAATTAACTGTTGCAGTTCCAGGACTGTATCAGAAAATGAGTCGTGAAGCGAAGCTATCCCGTAGGGAATCGCTCTTTCAATCTCCCTCGCTTTTGGCAATTACCAATTACCAAATCTAAAATCTAAAATCTAAAATCTAAAATCCGATGAGCATTACCCCTGAGTCTGTCGAACAATTGCTGAATTCCGAGGATTTTGGCGAAAGACTGCGAGCAGTCAACCAACTGCGGCAACTAGACCCAGCAATCGCCTATAAACTGATTCAAATTGCGATCGGCGATAAAAACGTCCGGGTTCGCTACGCAGCAGTCAGCCAGATATCAACCCTCGGTACGCAGAATCTGCCGAACGCTTTAGAGGTACTGCGAAACAGCCTGAACAACGAC
Source organism: Microcoleus sp. Pol12A5 (assembly GCF_036701435.1). NCBI lineage: Bacteria > Bacillati > Cyanobacteriota > Cyanophyceae > Oscillatoriales > Microcoleaceae > Microcoleus > Microcoleus sp. Pol12A5. The sequence continues at coordinate 16,272 of NZ_JAUBQU010000068.1, read as the reverse complement.
CCCGAACCCGACGTGCAAGCAGCAGCAGCCGATGCTTTGGGCGCATTGAAATTAACCGATGCTTTAGAAGATTTGCAGAAAGTTTATAGCAGTACCTCTGAATGGCTGGTGCAACTGAGCATCGTGGCGGCTTTGGGAGAAATGGGAGATCCGAAAGCCTTTCCGATGTTAGAAAATGCCCTGACTTCTGAAAACGAATTGATCCAAACCATTGCCATCAGCGCATTAGGTGAATTGGGAGATAGACGGGCGCTGCCGCTGCTGCTTCCCTACGCTTCCAATGCTGATTGGCAGATCCGTTACAGAGTAGCTCAAGCTCTGGGGCGGTTGGGCGGTACAGAAGCAGAGGAGGTTTTGGAAATTCTCGCCAAAGATGAGGTTGAACAAGTTGCTCAGGAGGCTAAAGCCGGACAAGAAAATAGTTTGAAATCTTGAGATTGCTTTGGCGATCGGGAAGAACTCTGCGCGGTTGTGAATTTTGAATTAATTTAGAATTTTTTGTGCGGATTCTAGTAACAACTTCGTTCGCGATCGCACACAGAATTCAGAAACCCGGTTTCTTCCTATATTGCTCGTTTTTGTCTGCAAAACTCGTAGAAACCGGGTTTCTAGCCAGCCAGCGGGCTGGGTGGAAGGTGCAAAGCTTACTAATCAGGAAAAATCTAAAATCTAAAATCTAAAATTGTATTGATGCCAATGGCGATCGCAAATTCCTTTGAAAATCTCCTTAAAGTCGATCGCACTCTTCCCGATACAAAGCAGAGTCTGCCTCTTGACATCCCCACTTTGACAAAAGCTATAATTAAAATAAAATAAATACAGTAGCGGCAGGGATTAACACAAGTATTGAATTGTACCCCACCAGCTAGCGATCGGGGAAACTATCGTTAAGACGGTAAGCCATCTACCAGCAAAACCAAGTCTTAAAACTCTCGATCATCCCCATGCTTGAACAACTACAAAATTCCGCTTCTCAATCCTCGGACATTTTAACAGGAGAGCGATCTGTCTCTCAAGTCGCACCAAATCCAATTAATCAAAACTTTATTTATAGAGTTTTAGAACTTACGAACTTAGAACGCAGTAAATTAGGTTTGTCCCCGCTAACCTTAAATACTCAGTTACTAAATGCGGCGGAAAATCACAGCCAGAATATGGCACTGCAAGACTTCTTTTCGCATACCGGGAAAGATGGTTCGTCATTAGGAAGTCGGATTTCTGCAACAGGCTATCAATTCTCAACGGCAGCAGAAAATATTGCTGCGGGTTATTCTACACCCGAACAAGTTGTATCATCTTGGATGAACAGCAGCGGCCACCGCGCTAACATTCTTAACCCCAATCTCAAAGAAATTGGCATCGGTTACTATTTCTTAGCCGACGATACTGGCACAGAAAATTGGAATCACTATTGGACGCAAGTTTTTGCGACTTCTCTTGACGGTAGTGTCAATCCCGCACCTACACCAACACCGACTCCCACACCAAACACTATATCTATTACTTCGCCAATACCCAATGCTAGAGGGGACGGCAACCCGACGACAGCACCAAAAAATACAGCCAGCGACGGCAATTATTTCCTATCAGATAGTGCCGATAGTCAAATACCGACAAATGCTGCGGGATTGCCAATTTTTGCCCTTTCCGGCAAAGACAATCTCACCGGGGGAGAAGGTGCTGATAGCATTAATGGAATGCAGGGTGCGGATACAATTAATGGTGCAGGTGGCAATGACAGCTTATCGGGCGGTAAAGAATCCGATTCAATTGATGGCGGTGTTGGCAATGATTTTATCAGCGGCAATAACGATAACGATCGACTAATCGGATCTGACGGTAACAATACTATTCGCGGCGGCAAAGAAGATGATGTCTTGGTTGGCGGTAACAGCGACGATGTGTTGGCGGGCGATCGCGGGCAAGATATGCTGACGGGCGGCGGCGGAAATGATACGTTTATTTTAGCAGGAGGTTTGTCTGCTTCGGCTACTTTAATTGGTGCGGATGTGATTGCCGATTTTGCGAGCGGGGATAATATTGGTTTGACTGACGGTATGGGATTTGCCAACTTGACTTTTGAAGCTGTGAGTTTGCAGTTGGATGCAGGTGCAAGCATCGCTTCTACGGCGATTAAGTCGGGGAACAATTATTTGGGCATCGTGCAAGGTGTAAGTGAAAGTCAGCTTACATCTTCTGTTTTTGTCAACCCCTAAAAAACAGCATACCCAGATTCCCGACTTCTTGGAGAAGTCAGGAATCTAAAAACGAGAGCGCTTTACGTTTAACTTTGAGAGCATAATCGGGGTGGCTGTTTGGAGAGATTGGTTGTTATACAATCCTGGACGGAAAAACACGGGGAACGATCGCCGTCAACTCAACCGCAGGCATGGGTACTGAGTTTACAATCGCACTCCCAGTGAAAGCCAATGGTGCAGCTTAAAAGTGGGTGGCAAGAGCGATAGATGCTGCATCAGACTGAAACGACTCGTTTAGCAGTTTGGTGATTGTATCAGCGTTAGCAGGGCGACTGAAGTAAAACCCTTGACCTTCATGGCAGCCTCGCGCTTGCAGGTAGTCACGCTGCTCCTTGGTTTCAATGCCTTCTGCGGTGATCGTTAACCGCAGACTTTTTGCCAGAGCAATGATCGCATCAGTAATGGTGGCACTGTCCGGGTTAGACAGTATATCGTTGACAAAGGATCGATCGATCTTGAGCATATTAACCGGAAACCGTTGCAGGTAGTTGAGGGAAGAATAACCTGTACCAAAGTCGTCTAGGGCGAGGGACACGCCAAGTTCTCGCAGTTGCGTTAAGATTTTGACCGATCGCTCAATGTCAGTCATCAAGGCAGTTTCAGTCACTTCCAGTTCTAAATACGCAGCTTCGAGTTCGGTCTGGGCCAAAATTTGGCGAACCATCTCAACCAGATTCGCCTGCTCAAATTGTCGAGCCGACAGATTCACCGAAATCCGCAGCGCTGGCAGCCCGGCCAGTTGCCAGCTACGGGTTTGAGCGCAAGCCGTTCGCAAGATCCATTCACCAATGGGCACGATCTCGCCATTGGCTTCGACGATCGGAATAAATTTTGCCGGAGAGACCAAACCCTCTGTAGAATGCTGCCAGCGAACCAGCGCCTCCGTTGCTGTCACCTGTCCGCTGTCGAGGTCGATCAGCGGTTGATAGTAAACCAGTAGTTCGTTACGCTCCAGCGCTCCGCGCAGGCTATTTTCTAGGATCAGTCGCTCCTGTAACTGAACGTTCATTTCGGGTGAATAAAACTGATAGTGACTCCGCCCTTGCTGGTTTGCCTGATGAAGTGCGAAGTGAGCTTGCTGAAGAAGTTGCTCTGCAGAATTGGTATTTTCTAAATGGTTCAATGTAATGCCAAGACTGGCGGTGAGGTGGATCGGTTGACCCTCTACAGAGAAAGGTTTTGCTAGCGTACTCAGCAGCAGTTGGGATAGCTTGACCACACTCTCCAGCGAGGGGAGTTCGCTGCGAGCGATCGCAAACTCACCATCGCCCAAACGCGCCAAGATATCTGACCGATCCATGCAGTTTACCACCCGTTGGGAAACGGCTCTAATTAGTAAGTCCCATATCCCCGGCTCCAACGCATGGCGCATTCCCGTGAAATCGTCGATTCCCAATACCAGCACTGCGACCAGGGGTGAGTGATTTTGAGATCGGGTTTGATTCAGGCGATCGCAGAATAAGTCACGATTTGGCAATCCCGTCAGTTCATCGTAGTGGGTAATGTAATGAATCAATTCATCTAGTTTGTAAAGCGTTTGTGAGGAATTTGCCATCAGCGTACCGACTTCATCAGTAAACTCTGTGGGTAAGTTCGGCAAAGTTCTTGTATCGAGGTAGTTTTGTAGAGCCTCCGAGGTTAAGATTACCGGAAGAAGGAGGTAGCGCAGCGTATAAAGGGTTGCTGCCGTACCCGCTAATGTCGCCAGCAGAGCAACCAGCAGAACCCCGACTGATGTCTCTACAGAGTAAGCGTTTGAGGTAAGAAACCAGACCATTAAGGTTAGCAAAGGAACGTGCGTGCCTAAAAATGCAACCACCATAATTTTGGCAGTGTAGCTTTTCTTCAGCCAGGGGAGATACGCCAAGAATGAGTATAGGTTAAGGTTATGTTTTGGTTGCATAGGACTCGGTTTGAAATTTCAAAGTGGGTAGAGTATCCAGCAGTCTGGTACTAGGTGCGTTAGCTTCAGAAACAGCTTTTTTAACTAAGGAGCGATCGCCTTAGATTTGACCGATATTTTACAAATCGATCGACAATACCGAACCGCGACCGCTTGTGTGATAAAATATCCAAGCGATCGCCAAACAACAAATATATATACTGACCCTAATCGCCTTTCTCAAGAACGTCAATGATCCGGGCCAAAAATTACCCAAATAGAGTTTTTTGAAAGCTATAAATTAGAGCGACCTTCAGCTTTTAGTCTGCTACTGATAACTAATGAATAATGACTAATAACTAAATTACTAAAAGGGTAACTATGAAAAAAGTAGCGGTGTTTGGCAACGCTGGAGGTGGTAAATCAACTCTCAGCAAGAGATTATCGGAAATCACTGGTTTGCCACTTTACGTCTTAGATAAGATTCAATATCAATCTGGGGGCGCTGAGGTTCCCAATGAAGAATATAAGCATACCCATGAGAAAATTTTGGCTGCTGACCGATGGATTATTGACGGGTTTGGTTGTATGGAAACCGTCTGGCTTCGACTCAACGAGGCGGATAGTCTGGTTTTTGTCGACCTGCCATTATACGTGCATTTCTGGTGGGTGACTAAACGGCTGATTACAGGTAAGTTTATACCGCCAGAAGGCTGGCCGCAAAACAGTCCGATATTGAAGAGTTCAATTAATAGTTACCGTGCTCTTTGGTTGTGTCACAAGTATTTGACTCCAAAATATCGCGAGTATGTCGATCGCGCTCAAAATACCAAAAGTGTTTATCACATCAGATCCACTGAAGAGATTTCACAATTTTTTGACTCGATCTTGCAAATGACTAATCACTAATGACTTGGGAATAGGGAATGGCGCATGGGGCATGGGGCACGATCGGCGAAAGGCATTGTGCTAACAAATCACCTCTCACTAATCACTAATGACTGATGACTATTGACGAATTGATGCCACAGCCGATCGCAAATTCCCTTGAAACTCGCCCAGAATTCGATCGCACTCTTCCTTTTCCAAATTAGTCCAGTGCATCATCAAAGCTAATTTAACCGACTTGCCGCTTTTTTCGAGCAAAAAACCCGCCTCCTCCCGGCTTAAATCAGTCAAATCCTGCAACATCCGCACAGCCCGATCGCGCAATTTCTTATTAGTCACGGCCACATCAACCATCCGATTGCCGTAAACCTTCCCCAGCTTCACCATTACCCCAGTCGAAATGATATTTAAAGCCATTTTTGTGACTGTACCGGCTTTCAAGCGCGTCGAACCCGCCACTACCTCCGGGCCAACCAACAACCGAATATCAACATCAGCCTCAAAATTCACTTGTTCGGCGGGTACGCAGGCCATAAACACAGTCTTCGCCCCCCGCTGGCGCGCCGCCTGCAAAGCGCCCGCGACAAAGGGCGTCGTACCTCCAGCCGTAATCCCGACAACCACATCTAAGTGGGTAATTTGACGGTGGGCGATCGCCTCGACCCCATCCTCAGCCCGATCCTCCAAATCCTCCGAACTCCGCACCAAAGCCCCCGCACCCCCGGCAATTATGCCCTGTACGAGTTCGGGCGGCGTGCAGAAGGTGGGGGGACACTCGGCTGCATCCAGCACCCCCAAACGCCCGGAAGTACCCGCACCGACGTAAAACAGGCGGCCTCCTAGACCCAGAGACTCGGCTGCAATGTCGATCGCTTGGGCTAACTGTTTGCGGGCACGGGCGATCGCGCTTAAGGTTTGGGCGTCTTCCCGGTTGAACAAGTCCACTAATTCGATCGAACTGAGTTGGTCTAAATTCTCGCTGTTGACATTCACCTGTTCCGTCAGCAGATGGCCCCGTTCTTCCAAATTCTTCATAATTTTTTCTGCGTTATTGGTCATGGGTCATGGGTCATGGGTCATGGGTTATGGGTCATGGGTCATTGATTTAGAGAGAAACCGCAGATAAACGCAGATAAACGCAGATGTTTTTCAAGATTACAGAGCTATTTTTGCAATTAGACTCTACTAATGACTGCTGACTCTCACAAAAGTCCTTCGAGTCGGCGGCGAATAGAATCCAGTTCGTTTTGGGAAACGTCAGAATCTGGATCTGGATCGGGTTCGGGCTCCGGCTGCCACTGAGTCTGTGTTACATTGTCTTCTGGCGGGATCGCCAGCGCGCCTGCAGGCACCAGTTCCCAATCATAATCAACACTGTCGCAGAACTCCTTAATTTCCTCCTCGTCGATCGCCTCAACCGTGGGCTCTGGGAAATCCTGAGCTTCCAACATCACGCCAAAGCGGGTGGCGTCGTCTTCTGACTCAAACATCAGAACTTTATTGCGATCGCCGAGTTGAATGGTATGAATTCCCTCATTCTCGGTGCGGGCATTGAAGAGTAAGACGAACACTCGCATAAGTTTTAAAGACCTTCTTAACCACCGTTTTTTTATCTTAGGAGCGATCGGGCAACCGATTTTAAATTTTATATTTTAGATTTTAGATTGACCACCGATCCTGCACTGGCGGGATCGAAAGGAATTGGGGCATTTGGACGACTTGGTTTGATATTTGAGATTTGAGATTGACCGCCGATCCCGCACAGCGGGGGGAATCTAGGGGATTTGGGGGAGCTGGAGGACTTGGTTTTAGGTGGTATTGCGTGTTTTGATTAAGTTCGGTAAAGGTTTCTGGAGTCTACTCTGGAGTGGGGGCGTGCCTTTTGCGTGCGTTCGACCCGGGGATCGGCACTTCCGACCTCACTTTTGAGTCTACCAAAGGCAGAAGGCACCCTGGCGAATCACACAGATTATACCTGTCTAAAATCGGCTGATTTCCTATAATTCCTGAATTCTCTGATTTTTGAGAAACACCCATGACTAACTCGGACGATAACAAAAATCAACTCGCACCCCGTCCCCATCGCCGCTGGTGGCGTCTGCTGCTGCTTAGCGGTACGGGATTAAGTATTCTCGCCTTGGTGGGGGCGGCCGTAGGATACCAGTGGGTGCGGGAAAAGTTAGCTCCTTTGGTGGAAACGGAAGTCAGTCAGTTGCTGAAGCGACCTGTGCAACTCGGACGTTTGGAGGGATTTTCTCTGACAGGTTTGCGGTTTGGCCGATCGACTTTACCTGCAACTCCTACCGATCCCGATTACGCTTCTACTGAAGCAGTGGAAGTGCAGTTTTCGGTTTTGCCACTGCTGTTCAACCGCACTCTCAAATTAGATATTACCCTAGTTAAACCCAGCGCTTATATCGAACAAGATGCTCAAGGCCGCTGGGTTAATATTCCAACAGCAGAGCGGAAATCTCCGGGTTTATTTAAAACTGAAGTTGAGGCAATTCGAGCTGAAAATGTCGCCGCAGTTTTGGTGCCGAGTCCCGCAGTCGGACAGAAAACTTCGGCTCCCATTTCTGTAAGCTTGAAAAATGGCAGCGCTCTATTTCGCGACCAAAATAAGCGCGTTCTCTACGAACTAAACGGTCAGTTTACTAACAGCGATAAGTTTATACTTAAAGCTGATTCTATTTTACCTGCCGCTCAAACTAACGTGCAGTTGCAAGGTCAAAATTTGCCTTTGCCCGACCTCGCTCGCTTGCTGAAACTTCCCCGCATTTATTTACAAAAAGGTCTGGCTAATGGCAATTTAACCGTGAAATTGCGAGACAATAAAGTATCGCAAATTACTGGAAACGCTAGTTTTGGAGGAGTGCAAGCGAGTATTTCTCCGCTGAAACAGATCGTACAAAATAGCAGCGGTCAGTTGCGGTTTCAGGGAACTAATGTGATTGTCGATAGTCTGGCGGCTAGTTACGGTTTAATTCCGCTTAGAATAGCAGGAACAGTTGCCACTGGAACCAATTTTAATTTGGAGAACGCTAGCTTCAATCTGACAACGAACGTGCAACCAGTCGCTTTGGCAAGTGTTGTCAGTGCGGTGGAGACAGAGTTAGGGAAGAAAGTAGTATTACCCGTGGCTGTGGCGGGGGAAGTGAAGGCGGATGCCAAGCTGACTGGAACAGTTGCAATGCCGGTGCTGACAGGTGCGATCGCCTCGACAAAACCCGCTACAGTCGATCGCCTGCAATTAAACAATATTAGCACTAATTTCAAATTGGAACGGGGGAGAATGGCTCAAACCCCAAATCCCAATTCTCAATCTTCTATTCCCCCGTTTTCCTCTTTAGGTTTGACTTTGAGCGATATTTTGGTAGTGCCGGCGGCGGGTGGTAAAATTGGCGGGAAAGGTGAAGTCGATATTAGGTTGGGAAGTGAGAATTCCCGATCGGGTTTGGTGTTTGACTTGCAAGCTGAAAATGTACCCGGAGACGCGATCGCCCAAATTTACGCTCTCCCAATTCCTGCTGGTGTTAATATTGGCAATGTCTCCGCAAAAGCTCAAATTTTCGGCCCGTTAGACAACATTCAAGCGAGAGTTCAATGGCAAGCACCGCAAGGAACTTTCCCCGCAGCGGGCGAAATTAGAGCCGCAAGGAATTCGGCAGATTTGCAAAATACAGTTGTGAAAATTGGCAACGCTTCTGTTAACGTGGATGCTGCGCTAAAAGACCGTCAGTGGCAAGCTATCATCGAGGGCGATCGCTTGGCCCTCAAAAGTTTGCAGCAAGTTCTGCCAGACCTTAATTTACCTCCTGAAGTAGCGGGTTTGGTCAGCGGAACTGTGGAAGCTGCGGGAACTTTGGACGATTTGAGTTTAAATGCGATCGCTGCGACGGGCAAAGGAACGCTGAATATTGCTGACAGTATTGTTGATGTTAATGGCGAACTAGAATCGGGGAACTGGCAAGTTGTTGGCAACACTGAAAAAGTTGCTGTAAATCAATTAATTGATATTGGCTTGCCGTTTTTAACACGGGAAACGACCGCCAATCAAGACAATCTAAAATCCAAAATCCAAAATCTCAAATCGCTTGGCGGACAGCTAGCAGGTGAATTTCAAGTCGCGGGAAAAGTTGGCAATTTGACTGCTGGCGGAATCAATGTTAATGCCAACGGTAGGCTAAATTTTGCCGACAGTAATGTGAATTTACAAGGAGAATTGGTAGCGGGAAACTGGGAAGCAAAAGCAGAAACAGATCGCACTTCCATCAACCGCTTGGTAGATTTGGCACTGCCGATTTTAGATGTGGCTTCAGCATTCAATCCCGAAAATCAGCAATCGGCAAATCTCAACAATCTCAAATCCAAAATCCAAAATCTCAAATCGATTGACGGACTGCTATCGAGTCAAATTACAGCATCGGGAAGTCTTGACAATTTGACTGCTAGCAGCATCAATGCTAACGGCAGCGGCAGACTCAATCTTGCAGGCAGCAATGTTAATTTAAAAGGAGAATTGGTAGCCGGAAACTGGCAAGCAACAGCAGAAACCGATCGCACTTCCATCAGGCGCTTAGGAGATTTAGGATTGCCCCTGTTAGATGTTGGCTTAGCTTTCACTGCTGACAATCCTCAAACAGTCGCCAACCTCAACAATCTCAAATCCAAAATCCAAAATCTCCAATCGCTTGACGGACAAATATCGAATCAAATTCAAGCCAGCGGCAATCTTGATAATTCAACAGCCGCCGATATTTCTGTCAACAGCAGCGGCCAACTCAATATTGCCGACGGTACTGTTGCTTTTAGAGGTAAATTACAAGACAGACGCTGGCAAGCTTTCGCCGATGCCGATCGAGTTATTCTCAGCCGCTTAGAACAAACTGTTCGCAATCTCCAACTGTTTCCGCTGACGGCGACTTTGCCTAAAGGGTTTGACGGCCGAGTTAACGGCGAATTCCAAGCAGCGGGCAGTTTGGATAACTTGACAGCCAAGGGAATTAGTGGTAGCGGAGAAGGACGGATTTGGGTCGATCGACTCGGGGCGATCGATACTACAGCCAAATTAGAAAACGGCAACTTGCAAGCATTGCTGGAAACCAACGGAATTGCCGTCAGTAATTTAGAACAAACCCTCAAACAAACCGGTTTGCTGACAGCGGATTTACCGCCAGAAATTAACGGAACCCTCGACGGCAAAGTCCGCATTTTGGGAACAGTAGACAATCTAACCGCCAACGGTATCACCGCCAACGGCGACGGACAAATTCGACTCGCCAACGGCGGAGGAATTGTCAATGCTAAAGGCCGCGCAGAATCGGGGAATTGGCGGGCGTCTATTGAGGGCGAGCAAATTGCTCTAAGTCCCTTCCAGCAAGCCTTTGAAGCGCAGCGACAAAGCTTGCAAACCGGAGGTGTAGTCTCCGGCGCCCAAAATCTCCCCCAGCTTAAAGGACTGTTTAACGGCAATATCAATTTATCCGGCCCGATTGCCGCTTCCCCACAAACAGTTCGCGCCGGCGGCAGTTTCCGCATCTCGGAATTGCCGTTTTTGAAACAACCTTTTGAGGCAGTATTTAATTGGGATGGCAAACGGGTGGAAATTGAGAACGCCACAACTCCAGGTTTGACAGCAAACGGCTTTGTTAACGTCGAACTCGGAGGTAAAGGAGGGCCCTCAATTTCCAACTTAGATTTGGATGTCAAACTCGCCAACTTTAACCTGGAAGCCTTACCAGCCGAACAACTAGGATTTTTGTCTACAATTGCGGACAAAAATTCCTCACAGCAAAACCCACCCCTGCGCGGCAATGTCGATTTTACCGGCAGCCTCACCGGAACCCTCGCCGCCCTCAGCTTAGTGGGCGACGTGGAAGTGCGGAATTTAGCAGTAAATCAAATCGCTTTTGACCCGGTACTGGCGGGGGCTGTGAATGCCGATGCTGGGAAAAGTGTAGATTTGCGTTTGGCCGGCGCAAGCGACAAAATCGAAGTAGCTTTAAATCAATCTTTTCTGCCGACATCTTTCTTAGTTCAACGCGGGGAATCTGTGGCTAGCGGCCAAACTGAGGGAGAAACTTTGCGAGTTAATTTAAGCGATTTTCCCCTCGCTGCTTTGAATCTATCACCGGGGAAAGAGGCAGGTTTGGGGCCGATAACTGGTACAGTTTCGGGACAAGTAAATGTGCCTGGTTGGAAGATGCCGTTAAATCCGGCGACTTTGCAAGCAAGCGGACAAATTGCGATCGCCCAACCGGCGATCGGCTACATTAAAGGTGACAGTTTTCAAGGCGAATTCAGCTACGCTAACGGCAGCGCCACTCTCACAAACGGACTTTTCCGCCAAGGCAGCGGTCAATACTTAATTTCCGGCAATGTTCAAACAGGCGCCAACCCGCAATTTGCCGGGAAAGTTAACGTCCAGCAAGGCAATTTGCAGCAGGTTTTAACCGCTTTGCAATATTTCAATTTAGGTGACTTAGCTAGAGGCTTAAAACCTCCCGTTTACGGTGACAGCGGCGACGTGCAAACTGTAGCAGTCGGAGAACCGGATGCCCCGCTAATCGAACAGTTGCGCCGCTTGGCAGAAATTGAAACTATTTTGCAGCAGCAGCAGGCAGTGAAATCATCAGAAAAATTGCCTCCCTTATCTGAATTGCAAGGCACTTTTGGCGCGGAAATTGCTGTCGCAGGTTCTTTGCAAACGGGCGTGCAAGCTCAATTTAACGTGAAAGGCGATAACTGGCAGTGGGGAAGATATGTCGCTGAAAAGTTCAGCATTGAAGGCAGTTTTCAGGACGGGATTTTAACTGTTTTGCCTTTGGAAATTCGATCGGGCAAAAGTGCGATCGGCTTTTCGGGACAACTCGGGCAAAAAGCTCAATCCGGGCAGTTGCGGATAGAAAATGTGCCGGTGGAAGAGTTGGCAAAACTGGTGGAATTGCCTTTTGTGGATGTCACGGGAAATCTGAATTTGCGGGCGAATTTGGCCGGCAGTTTGGAAAACCCGCAAGCCACGGGAGAATTGAGTTTGGTTGAGGGTACGCTAAACGGAGAACCGATTAAACAAGCCGACGGCAGTTTCAGTTACAGCAACGCCCGCCTGAATTTTGGCGGCAGCGCTTTGGTAACTCAAACCGAACCGATTGAAGTGCAGGGAAGTTTGCCTTTTGAGTTGCCCTTTGCAGCCGTGAAAGCTGATAGCAATCAAATAGATGTGAGGGCGAATTTGCAAAATGAAGGTTTGGCAATTATTAATGTATTGACTCCGCAAGTGGCGTGGGTCAGCGGTCAGGGACAGGTGCAAATTCGCGTCGGAGGGACGCTGCAAGACCCTGTAGCGCAAGGAATCGCGAATTTTGAAAATGCAACCGTCCGGGCGAGAGCCTTCCCAGAACCGCTGACAGGGCTGACTGGGACGGTGCGCTTCGAGGGCGATCGTATTCGGGTAGAGGGAATTCGGGGACAGTTGAGTCAGGGGCAAGTTGTGGCCGCTGGCGTGATTCCGTTGTCTGTGCCCTTCGCCGAGGGCGATGTCGATGCGGATAATCCCCTGGCTGTCAATCTCGACAAGTTGGCAGTGAACCTCAGAGGATTGTACAGCGGCGGCGTAGTCGGTCAAGTGCAGGCAAGGGGCACGGCGAGGCGCCCGCAGTTGAGCGGTAATATTGAACTGTACAACGGCGAAGTATTTCTCCGGAGTCCCGGCGGCGGCACAACTGAGTTAGCTTCTTCCTCTTCTGCTTCCGATTCTGATTCGACATCTTCTGCTTCTCCTGCGACTGAGGTTTCTGCTTCCCCTGCGACTGAGGTTTCTGCTTCTCCTGCGACTCCGACTTCCCCTTCCTTTGAAGTTGGATTGAACGATTTGCGGCTGAATTTGGGCCGGGGAATCCGGGTCACAAGTGCGCCGATATTGAGTTTTCAGGCGACTGGGGGCTTGACGGTGAATGGAACTTTAGATGACCTTCGCCCGGAGGGTACGATTCGGTTGACCTCCGGGTCGGTGAATTTGTTTACGACAGAGTTTAGACTCGATCGAGGATACCCGCAGACTGCGACCTTTGTACCAACACAAGGACTCGATCCGACGCTGGATGTGAGATTAGCAACTTCGGTGCAGGAAGTAACGCGGTTCCGCACTCCCGGCACATCTGTAGCCTCTGAAATCGCAGACGAACCGACAAGTTTCGGCAATGTGCGGAGTGTCCGAATTCAAGCGTTGGTGCAGGGAAGGGCTTCTCAGTTGGCGGAAAGTCTGGAGTTGAGGAGTTCTCCGAGTCGATCGCAAACAGAGATTGTAGCGCTGTTGGGCGGCAGTTTCGTGCAGACTTTGGGACAAGGAGACAGTACGCTGGCGATCGCAAATCTAGCTGGTGCGGGTTTATTGAACAACATTCAATCTGCGATTACTAACGCCACAGGATTGAGCGAATTTCGCTTATTTCCCACTCGGATTAGAGGTAACGAAGCACAAACAGCTAGTTCGAGTTCAGGTGCGGGTTCTCTCGGTTTAGGTTTAGAAGTTGGGTTTGACATCACGCGCAATTTTTCAGCATCAATCATTCGAGTTCTGTCAGCCAATCAACCGACAGAATTTACTGTGCGCTATCGAGTGAGCGATAAAATTTTACTCAGAAGTTCGAGTAATTTTCAAGGAGACAACCGCGTCACTGCTGAATATGAATTGAGGTTTTAGTTAGCAAAAAATACCGTTTACAAAAATCTGACTATCCTCAACCCGGAGCAGAGAAGGTGAAAAGAAGGGAAGCCATAAAACTGATAACAGTAAGTATTAGTTCTTTAACAGAGACAATATATCGCTCTGGAGACCAATATATGCTTGGAAGTACGGTAAAAAATCATTATGACTGGATATTACTATACTGGATGCCCTATGACAATAATCTCTCAAGATTCGGACAACCAATTCTTCAAATGCTAAGTAAAGGTGTAAAAAATAATAAGGTTTTGGTAGTCGTACAATCAGACTTTAGTGGAGCAGCACAAGTTTCTAGAAGTCTGATTAGCCAAGGTAAAGTTGATACGCAATACTTAGAAACAGCAGATAGTAGTAGTGCAGAAGTCTTGAGTGAGTATCTGACTTGGGCCCAATCTCAATTTCAAGCCAAACGCTGGGCTATTGTGTTTTTAGGTCATAGTGGAACGCTTATGGAAATCAGCCCCGACGAGCATCCCACGTCCCCTTTAATTTCAGAAATTAGATGGATGAATCTTCAAAAAATAAATCAAGTTATATTGAATTTTAACCGCTCTGTAAAGGGAAATATAGACTTATTATTTTTCCAAAATTGTAATAAAGGAAATATTGAAGTACACCATACCTTCCAAAATACTGCTAAGTATACGCTTTCATCTCAACTGCAACTTGGAGCGCCCAATTACTATTATGAGCAATTGTTAAGCCATTTGAGCGATTATCCAGACATTGATGGTTCTCAGCTAGCTAAAAAGATTATGGATTATGAACAGCCTGATATGTACCATAGTTTGACATTAACTAACAATCATTATTTCCGCTATTTTACCGAAAAAGTTAATGTTGTGATTGATTCTATTTTGCAAGCAGATATTGCGCCAGTGAAAGTTTTTATATCCTCAATTTTAGGACCTGAAGTCAATTTTTCCAATAACACTACTGTAGTAGTTTATCGTAACTTTGGAGAAACCTTTGTTGATTTCGCAAATTTTTTACAAAAACTTACCGAATTATCAGGTGCAAGTCCGTCAGCCTGTAACGATTTATTGTTATTTTTCAATAATTTTCTTATTCAGAGAGTGCAACAGCATGGTGAATTACTTGACTCAAGAATTAGACATAAGTATAAAAGCTTATCAGGTTTAGGCTTGTTCTTACCTAGAAATCGGCAGAAACTGGAAAAGTATTTGTATTTATCGGTTTATTCAGACTTAAAGCTTGTAGAGCTTTTTGAGGCAGTTGTATTCGAGCTGACGGGGTGACAACCCCGTCAGAACTCAGAGCAGGTGAGGCGTTGACCAACTTGTGATAAAAAAAGATAGGTCAGACGAAAGTTACCCATGACCTATCAAAAAATATGCTCCCTCAATTTTATCAGACGCATCTCCAGCAACAGTTAACTCGGACTCAGTTTTTAATATTAGGTCTCTTGCTCCATGTCCTGCAATCAGAAAGGCAAGTTAAGTTGGAACGGTTAGCCCGAATGTTTCCACACCCGATTACGATCGAAAGTCGGCGTAGGAAATTACAAAGATTTTTGGAGCTACCCCAATTAACACTCAACCTTCTTTGGTATCCTCTGATTACTTATTGGTTAACTACCTATTGTCAAGCAGGGCAAAGGTTAACAATTGCGATCGATCGCACTCAATGGGGTGTTATCAACATACTGATGGTAAGCCTGGTGTGGGAGCAAAGAGCCATTCCCTTATTTTGGACTTTGTTGCCCAAATTAGGAAGTAGTAACGTGACAGAGCAAATGGACGCGATTGCCCAAGTTTTGCCACTCTTAAAAAATTATCAAGTAGTGGTTCTAGGAGATCGAGAATTTTGCTCAGTCGATCTGGCTAACTGGCTCAGGACAGAGAACTTGCATTTTTGTTTGAGGCTTAAATGCTCTCATTGTATCGAAACAGAGCCTCAAAAATGGCAATCCTTAAAAGAAGTAGGATTAGTTCCCGGAATTTCTCTCTATTTTCCAAGTGTCAAAGTCCGAAAAACTCAACCAATAGCAGGGTTTGATGTGGCTGGTAAATGGAAAAGGAAATATCGGGGGGTGTCAGTTAAGGAAGGTTGGTTTATCCTGACAAATCTGGGCAATCTGTCCGACGCGATCGCAGAATATAAAAAGCGGATGGGCATTGAAGAAATGTTCCGAGATTTCACTCATTGGAGGCTATGATTTAGAGGGAACTGGTTTAAAAGGCAAACGCCTTATAGCGCTGATTCTGTTGATAGCGATCGCCTATAGTAGTGCTGTCATACAAGGTACAACTCTCAAAAAGAAACCAGCTAAAGAGTATATTGTTCGCCCTAAAGAGTCAAAAAGAAAGTATCCTCGCCGGAGTACATGGGGCAGTGGTCTAGATAGCCAACAATGGGTTATATATCTGGACAAATACGTTGCAGAAGTTCAAGAGTTAATGGCATTAACCCCTCAGAAACGCTGTTTTTATCAACGGGGGATGAGGGCCGCAACTCTCATCCGGTCTAGTTCCTAGCTATCTTTGTCACCCCCCCAG
>NZ_JAUBQU010000067.1:0-36011 GCF_036701435.1 Microcoleus sp. Pol12A5 | reverse complement strand
TTGCACTTTATTCTCGATCGTGCGAGCGAAACCCAGGCCACGCAATATGCGCTCGATTATTCAGCAAGCCCTAATTAAACCTTTCTGGAGATTTTGAGCAAAATTTTTGGCAGCTTTCATTTTTGATTATCTACTTTCAAGTATCAGATGTCTGGCAACTAAGTCAACGAGTAATTTCAAGAATAAGAGAGTTGCTTATTATCGGACATTAGGAGTATGTTTTTTATGTTTACGGGCTAATAAAATCCCATGAACTTGTTTCATATTTACTGCTATTTTAGATGCCTGGATATTTTTTAATTGATTAAACTTTTCTCAGTACAGTAATAAATTTATTGAGATTTTTTTAGTTAACTCTTTTTCAACAAGCTTGAGCTGAGCTTGCTCATAGCGATAGAGGAATAATTTTAAATTTTTTTTTGAGCCCACACGTGAAAGTAAATCCTGTAATCGATAACAAATAATTGCTGAATAAGTTTTTCGAGTTTATTTGTCTAAATTTTTGCTATTAATATACCCTTTCAGTGATTGCCCTGTCAAGAAAAATTCAAATAGCTCTCAAACTCTCTCACAATCAAGTTTTCAGCATTTGTGTGTGCCTCGCATAGGTACAAATCACTGCAAACCCACCCCTAGTAAAGCTTTCAGGCATTAAAATTCACCCCTTCTCTCCCCCACCTATAGCCCACTACGTTTCAGTTAGTGCTAAAAAAACAGATGGTGCGTAGTGCGTAGGTTGGGCCCTTGGAACGAACCCTCCGTTTCACTCCGCCCAACATTTTCGCTACAATTTTCCTTAACCCAAGCGTATTAGGTTATTAGTCATTAGTAATTGGTGGTGAGTCACCAAAAAACCCGGTTTTTTTGAGAAACCGGGTTTCTCAAGCGGTAAGGTGCGTGGCCCGGCGCAGCCTACAGCCTAAAGAGGTTCTGCGTCTAGGACCCAATTGCTGCTATTTTGCTGCTGGTAATTTCACCTTAGTAGCCAAACCTACTGCTTCCAAAAATTGAATTGTCATCCAAGTGAAGTCTATTTCCCACCTTTCCATCCCGTGACGCGCAGAGTATTGATAAGCATGGTGGTTGTTGTGCCAGCCTTCGCCGTAAGTCAAAAGCGCAACCCACCAACAGTTAGTAGAACTATCCTTTGTTTCGTAAGTGCGGTAGCCAAATTTGTGAGTGGCGCTGTTAACAAACCAGGTGCAGTGATAAACGAAAACTAAGCGGACAAAAATTACCCAAACTACAAAAGGCCAGCCTGCTGCTAAGTAAAGCAAGACGCCAAAGGCGATTTGAATTGGCAGAAAGTAATTTTGCAAAAATTGATAAAACGGGTCGCTTGAAATGTCTTTTGTGCAGCGGGAAATTTCAGCGTGAGCTGGACCTTTATATAGCATCCAGCCGATGTGACTCCACCAAAAACCCTTTTGGGCATTGTGAGGGTCGAGGGCATTTTGGTCAGAGTGGGTATGGTGCAATCGGTGCAGCCCAACCCAATCAATTATTCCTCCTTGGCAGGCAAGGGCTCCGCAAAATGCTAGAAAGTATTCTACGAATTTTGGTGTCTGAAAACTGCGGTGGGTGAGCATACGATGCCATCCGAGAGTTATTCCCAAACCGCCGGTTATCCAGTGCATGAATACTGTTAAACCAACTGCTGTCCAATTGAAGTTACTGGGTAGCAGGGCGAACAAAGCGCCGATATGAAGTCCTGCTAAACTAATAACGTGCTTCCAATTGTAGTGGAGTTTTTCTTGCGTTGCTATTGTCATTCTTTTTTTGATTTCTGATGAGATGCCGACCGGGATTCACGCATAATAGTTTGGATTGAGCAGTGAACTTTTTTTGCTGCACACTTGCCCAAACTAATAAAGAATCAATGATAGATTTGGGATTAGGATTGAAAAAGATTTACGGTTGTATTTTGAAAATAAAAAATTTGGCTGCCAAACAAAATTTTTTGTTCCCAATTATATTATAACTGATTCTGGTTTTGGTTGGGTCGATCGCACTAGAAGATGCGAGGTTACTTCAACCCAACCTGTATCCGATCGCAAAAAACAGGATTAGGCATTGGTCACTAGCCATTAGTCCAGAACTGATGACCTACAACCAATGACTAATTGCCGATCGCTATTTTTCTGCTAATTTCACTTTGGTTGCCAAACCCAGCGATTGCAGCAGTTGAATTGTCATCCAGGTGAAGTCGATTTCCCACCATTGAAGACCGTGGCGAGCTGAGTATTGAAAAGCGTGGTGGTTGTTGTGCCAGCCTTCGCCGTAGGTAAGCAGGGCAACCCACCAGCAGTTGGTCGAGCGATCGCCCGACTCGTAGGTGCGGTAGCCGAATTTGTGGGTAGCGCTGTTAACCAGCCAAGTGCAGTGGAACACCACCACAATCCGCATAAACACGCCCCAAACCACGAAAGACCAGCCGCCTAATAAATAAAGCAACACACCGAAGACAACTTGGATGGGGATAAAATATGCTTGGAGAAACTTGTATACTGGGTCGTCGCCGATGTCTTTAGTAAAGCGGGGGATTTCAACTCTGATCGGGAGATCCGAGAGCATCCAGCCCATGTGGCTCCACCAGAAGCCTTGATTGGAATCGTGGGGATCTGTTTCGGTGTCGGAATGTATGTGGTGTAACCGGTGCATTCCTACCCAGTCGATCGGGCCACCTTCACAGGAAAGCGTACCGCAAATAACTAGAAAATACTCTAGCCATTTCGGTGTTTGAAAACTGCGGTGGGTGACGAGGCGGTGATATCCGAGAGTAATTCCTAAACCACCTGTTACCCAATGCAGGAAGACTGCTAGCCCGACCGCAGACCAGCTAAAATTACCCGGCAGCAAAGCAAATAAAGCACCGATGTGCAGAAAGGCCATAAAGCCTACGACAGGCCAATCAGGAGAAGTTTTTTTGGAAGTTGCAATCGTCATGAATATATTATGTTTACAAACTAGGGGCCGCATCTACGCCATAATGAACAGCGCGCACGCAAAGGGTGAGCGAGGTATAGATGAATAGCGTTTCACGGCTACAGGAAGCAGAACAGGCACTCTTTCAGATTTTTTCTGGTATTGACACTACAGTCAAGCAAAATCTTCAACGAGTCTTAAAAGCTTTTCGCAGCCACCGGGTTGGAGTCCACCATTTTGCAGGGGTTACGGGTTACGGCCACGATGATTTGGGTCGGGAGACTTTGGACGGGGTGTTTGCCGAAGTGGTAGGGGCCCAGGCCGCGGCTGTCCGGGTACAGTTTGTTTCGGGTACTCACGCGATCGCCTGTGCTCTTTTTGGCATCCTGCGTCCTGGTGACGAAATGTTGGCAGTGGCTGGTTCTCCCTACGATACTTTAGAAGAAGTGATCGGCTTGCGGGGGCAAGGTCAAGGTTCACTGCTTGAGTTTGGCATTAGTTACCGTGAGTTGCCTCTAACTCGCGAAGGAAGTTTGGATTGGCAGGCATTGAGCTCTACTATTTCAGCAAAGACTCGCCTGGTTTTTATCCAGCGCTCTTGCGGCTATTCTTGGCGGTCGAGTTTGTCTATTTCTGAGATCGAAAAAATCGTCGCCATAGTCAAACATCAGAATCCTAACACAATTTGCTTTGTTGATAATTGTTACGGAGAGTTTGTTGATGATTGCGAACCTACTGCTGTGGGTGCTGATCTGATGGCTGGTTCTTTAATCAAAAATCCGGGCGGTACGATCGTCCCTGCTGGAGGTTACGTTGCTGGGAGGGCTGATTTAGTAGAGGCGGCAACTTGTCGCTTGACGGCGCCGGGAATTGGCAGCAGCGGCGGCGCAACTTTTGATTTGAATCGGTTGCTGTTTCAGGGTTTGTTTATGGCTCCCGGTTGTGTGGGGGAGGCGATGAAGGGCAATCATTTGACGGCTTATGTTTTTTATAAGTTGGGTTATCGAGTGAATCCTATGCCTTTGGCTAGAAGACGAGATGTGATTCAGGCGATCGAATTCGGTTCTGCTGATAAGTTAATTGCTTTTTGTAGGGCGGTTCAGCAAAATTCCCCCGTCGGTTCGTATTTAGATCCGGTGCCGGCTCCGATGCACGGGTATGAAAGCCAGTTGGTGATGGCTGGGGGTACTTTTATTGATGGGAGTACGTCGGAGTTTTCGGCTGACGGGCCTCTGCGGGAGCCTTACGTGGCTTTTTGTCAGGGCGGAACTCATTGGACTCATGTATCGATCGCTCTTGAGGATGCGATCGAGGCTGTGGGCCCAGCAGCTAAGTAAGTTGTAGGGACGGTGCGGTATGGGAGAGCCCTGGGTTTGCATGGTGATTTTTGGGGATTTTTTGACCGCAGATGCAGGCAGATTGACGCTGATGAACGCAGATTAGAAGATGTATCCGGGGTCGGCTGCTGGGAGTGGGTTCGCCTTCGATCGCGCCGGAACCGGTACACAGGATCGGAGTTAAAATTAATATAGCTGTATTTGCGAGTTTACTCAGCATTTTTGAGTGCTTGAATATCGCCTTGCATAATTATGCTGACATTGCGCGAAATCTTGTCTATTTCCCAATCCCACCACCTAATTTCTAATAGTTGTGCAACTTCACGATCGCTAAAACGCTGTTTGATTGGATGGGCGGGGTTTCCACCCACAACGGTGTAAGGGGGAATGTCTTTTACTACAACGGATTTGGCAGCAATGACGGCACCATCGCCGATTTTAACTCCGGGCATAATCAGGGATTCATAGCCGATCCAAACATCATTGCCAATGACGGTATTGCCTTTACTTGGCAGTTCCATTAATAAATTCATCGCTGTTTCCCAACCATTCCCAAAAACCGGAAAAGGATAAGTTGAAATCCCATCTAGTTTATGATTCGCACCGTTCATAATGAATTTGACGTTGGTGGCGATCGCACAAAATTTGCCAATAATTAATCGGTCGTTTCCGTAATTATAAAGTACATTTCTTTCAAAGTTTTCTGGTTCTATTGGATCGTCGTAATATGAGTAATCGCCGACGATAATGTTGGGGGATTTAATCAAGTTTTTGATGAAGCATACGCGCGGTTGATCTGCCATCGGATAAGGTCGGTTTGGATCGGGCCCCATTTCTGTCATAAGTTTCAAGTATTATTCGTTAAGCTGCTGGATTGATGTACTGTTAATTCGAGTGAGGTTTGCTTCTGTTTCATTAACATATAGTAATATATTTTGTCAAGGGTAGGTGAAAATTTTTCGATCGCCCTGCAACAAATGAGACAAAATGGTAGAAGCCAACATCCATGCGTGTTGCGAAGCGGTTAAAAATCTCAAATTAATATTAAAGAAGCAATCGCAGTGAGATAATTTATGAGAGTACGAACCTACAAAATCGGTGATACCCAACAAATTGTAAAACTGTTTTACGACACCATACACGAAGTAAACATCCGCGATTACACACAAGCACAAGTAGATGCTTGGGCTCCAGCCGATATCGATATTGAAAGTTGGAGTAAAAGTTTAAGCAGTAAATTTACTTTCGTAGCAGAAGAGGGTGATACAATTGCAGGTTTTGGGGAATTAGAAGCAAGCGGCCATATCGATCGCTTTTACTGTCATCAAGATTTTCAAAGACAAGGAGTCGGTAGGTTAATTTTAAAACAAATTGAGTCAAAAGCCAAAGACTTAGGAATTAACAAGTTATTTACCGAAGCCAGCATTACAGCTCGACCTTTTTTTGAAAGCCAGGGATTTATGGTGATTAGAAAACAAGAAGTAGAACGGAGAGGACAAAAATTCATCAACTTTGCGATGGAAAAAAATATATAAACAACGAGTTGTGTAAAATTAGATCGAAGAGTTTTACTCAGGAGTTGCGATGGTGACGGAAGCTACAAATGTGCTGGGCGGAAAGTTAGAGACTTGCTGCACTTCGCCAATGACAGGATATTATCGGGACGGCAAATGCAATACAGGTGGTGGCGACTTTGGAGCTCACACTGTTTGTGCTCAACTGACAGAAGAGTTTTTGCAATTCACCAAGTCGAATGGAAATGATTTGATGACTCCGGTTCCCGAATTTAACTTTCCCGGTTTGAAGCCTGGGGATTGCTGGTGTTTGTGCGCTTCTCGGTGGAAGGAAGCAATGGATGCGGGAGTTGCGCCGCCTGTGGTTTTGGCCGCCACTCACGCCTTGACTTTGGAATACGTTTCTTTGGATGAATTGAAGCAGCACGCTGCTGATTTGTAGGAGGATGTTGGTGTGCGATCGCTTTTAGTCAATAAGGGCGATCGTGCTTTTATGATGAACATCAAGTCAATAAATTTGAGATTGGAGATTTTAGATCGATCGCCACTCAAATATTTAAGTGCGATCGCTCGTCATTTCGATGTTTTACTATTAGATGAACTTACGGCTTTACTCGATCCTGATTCTCAGTTAGATTTGGTGTCCGCGGTGCAGCGTTTCGTCAAAAATTGCGGGCTGACGGCTTTGTGGGTGACTCACGGTTTGGATGAGTTGAATTATTGCGATGGGGCTTTTTTGTTGGAGAAGTGTGAAGAACTCGCTCGGGGCGATGCACCAAGGTTAAAGCAG
Source organism: Microcoleus sp. Pol12A5 (assembly GCF_036701435.1). Classification (NCBI taxonomy): domain Bacteria; kingdom Bacillati; phylum Cyanobacteriota; class Cyanophyceae; order Oscillatoriales; family Microcoleaceae; genus Microcoleus; species Microcoleus sp. Pol12A5. Next base: position 29,445 of record NZ_JAUBQU010000067.1, on the reverse strand, counting down.
CGGTTGATGCAAATTCAGGAAGTTTAGCGGCTGAAGTTTTGCCAGAATTAGCGCTCGCATTTCATCGGACGTGATATTAAAGGTAAAACAAGGATGACTAACGGGACTCAGACAAAAACTGAAGCCATTTTGGCTAAAACCCAGATAGAGAAATACTTTTAGCTCAAATGGGCATTAATTTAGTTATACCAAGGGTTTCAGACATTTTTAGGTTATGGATTTCTTTTCATTTCCTAGAAGGGGTTTCAGATTTTAAAGGGCTGGAAAAGGTTTAAGTCCCACTAAAAAGCTTGCTGTGTAAGTCTTATTGCTTCTTCCTTGTTCCTTCTTTCTTTTACTTAACGATCGATCGCGATCGCGATACTGTATAATCCTGTGAAGGCTATTTTGAGCCGCCACAGTCATTATTAAACAACAACACTTCATATTTTCCCTTATGTTAGACGCTAAAACTCTATTTCAAGAAAGCTACTATCTGGCTAAAAACTTAGAGGTGGGCGCCGCTGTTACCAAAGGGAACTTCCAAAACGGATTTGAACACTTTAGCAAATTTGGTCAATTTGAGGGCCGCAACCCTAGCGCCCTATTCGATACTAATTATTATCTCCTAAATAACCCTGATGTCGCTGCCGCTGTCAATAGCCAAGCTACCACAGCAATACAACACTTCATTAATTTTGGAGAATCAGAAGGCCGCAATCCTAGCCCATTTTATAACAACAGCTATTATCTAGGGAAAAATCCCGATGTTGCTGCGGCTGTCGATCGCGATGAAATTACTGGTATTGGTCACTTCATCCAATTTGGTAAATCGGAAAACCGCAGTCCTAGCCCTTTATATAACGATAGCTATTATCTGGCAAAAAACCCAGATATTACTGCTGCTGTTGAGCGCGACGAACTCACTGGCATTGAACACTTTATCAATTTTGGTGCTGCTGAAGGGCGAGATGTTACCTCATTTATTAAGTCTGGTAACTCAACCTTGCCAAATGGCATTGCTTCTGGAGATACCACCCAAACTTCAACGGTTTTGTGGACTCGCAGCACAGTTCTGGGTAATGTTGTCTTTCAATACTCCACCGATCCAAACTTCAGTAACAGTCTCGGCACTCTCACAGATACCGTCACCGATGTTACCGTACCCGTGAAAGCCGAACTGACGAATTTAAAGCCTGGTACTCAATATTTTTATCGAGTGCGTGATGCCGCTGGCACTTCAGCAGTTGGGCAATTCCGCACTGCTGCTGAGTTGGGAAATCGCCAGGGTTTACGATTTGGGGTAGCAGGTGACTGGCAAGGTCAACTTACTCCTTTCCCGGCGATCGCAAATGCGCCGGAACGCAATCTCGACTTTTTTGTTCGCATCGGCGACTCCGCTTATGTAGACGATCTATCGCCGGATTTGCCGGGAGTCAGACAACCTAAAACTTTTGAAGAGTTTAGCACCAAATATAACGAAGTCTACGGTCAACGTTATGGCCTCAATACCTGGGCTGATTTGCAGGCTTCTACCACAATCTATGCTAGCTGGGATGACCACGAACTCACGAATGATTTTGCCGGGGGTGCAACGCCTGCTGAGTCGCCGCAAAAAGAGGGGATTTTCGGGACGGGGGGAGGCTTTGTCAATGATACGCCTGTATTTGACACGGCTTTACAAGCATTTCAAGCCTACAATCCCGTGCGAAATGATTTTTATGGCAATACGGGCGACTCTCGCACTGCTAATGAGCAGAAACTTTATCGGTCTAATACCTTCGGCAGTGATGCAGCTACATTTGTTTTAGATTTGCGCTCTTTCCGAGATAATTCTTTGAAAAGTATCCCAGAAACTTCCGACCAAGCTACTGTTAATAAGTTTCTCAATGATGCCTTTACGCCGAATCGCACGATGTTAGGGGGGGCGCAACTTCAAGACTTGAAAAATGACTTACTGAAAGCTCAACAAAATGGCATAACTTGGAAGTTTATTATGTCAAGCGATCCGATACAAAATTTTGGTATTGCGGTTGCAGGCGATCGCTGGGAAGGTTATGCTGCTGAACGAACAGATTTGCTGCGTTTCATCAAAGAAAATAACATCAAGAATGTGGTTTTTGCCACCGGAGATTTTCACGGCTATGTCGTGAATAATGTCACCTATCAAGAAGCAGCAGGTCAGCCGCAAATCCCTACGGATGTTATTGATGTAATGACCAGTCCTGTTGCTATTCAGTTGAACATCGGGCAAGGGCCGTTTGCCGCCCCCTTTGGCCCCGCAACAGTTGCTTTTACGCCCACCGCTTTGCTGCCACAATCGGAAAAAGATCGCTATAATGCATTGCCGACAAGGGAACAAAAAGATGCCTTTGTCCGCAATATTCTGGATACTCGGACAGCGCCGCTAGGATACGATCCAGTTGGTTTGGAAGGTTCTGGAATTGACGCTAGACTGATTCAGGGAGAGTATTTAGGAGTGCATACCTACGGCTGGAATGAGTTTGAAATTGCTCCTCAGAGTCAGCAGTTGCGGGTAATAACTTATGGTATTGAACCTTACACGCAGTCGCAACTTGATGCTAATCCCAGTGCGATTATTAATCGCAAGCCGTTTATTGTCAGTGAGTTTGTTGTTAATCCTAAGTGATCAAATAGACTTATTGCAAAAATATTCAGGCGATTGAAATCGCAGTAACAAAAACTAAGTCCGCCTACGCGGACTTTCAAATCATAATTAGGGTGATGTGTGTCATAATTTTTTACCTATAATTTTCGGAACAGTAAAGTTTTATGGTTGATTTGGTGGTTCCCACTTACAGATAGACTCTGGTTTGAGAGGGCAAGTTTTGGGAGCAATCGGATTTTCGCTGAGGTAGAGATCAGTCAGTTTAGTCAAAGATTCGAGCGGTTTGATGTCGCTGATTTGATTGTTAGCGAGGACGAGCCGAGTGAGGTTAGTCAAAGATTTCAAGGGTTGGATGTTCCTGATTTGATTGACAAGGAGGTCGAGCACCCTCAGGTTAGTCAAGGATTCTAGCGGTTTGATTTCGCTGATTTGATTGTAGCCGAGGACGAGAAAAGCCAGGTTAGTCAAGGATTCTAGCGGTTTAATGTCGCTGATTTTATTGTTGCTGAGGAAGAGCAAAGTCAGGTTAGTCAAAGATTCTAGCGGTTTAATGTCGCCCAGAAGATTGTTGCTGAGCCAGAGCGAAGTCAAGTTAGTCAAAGATTCTAGCGGTTTAATGTCGCTGATTTGATTGTTGTCGAGGAAGAGTACAGTTAAGTTAGTCAAGGATTGTAAGAGTTTGATGTCGCTGATTTGATTGCTGTCGAGGTTGAGATAAATCAGGTTAGTCAAGTATTGCAAAGGTTTGATGTCGCTGATGTTATTGTTGCGGAGGTCGAGGACAGTCAGGTTAGTCAAGGATTGTAAGGGTTTGAGGTCGCTGATTTCTTTGACCTTGAGGTCGAGTTGTGTGACCCTCGAAAGTTGCTGATTAGCCGCATCGCACTCAGTAGTCCCTGCTTCCTTCAACAGTAGCTCAATAGTATGGTTAGTTTCAGGACTCAAAGAATCTTTGTCGCGACACCAGTCAGCAAATGTTCTGTTTTCCACTCGCATTTCTGATGCTTTCGCCGACACTCCATTTCCAGAAAATGCTAGAAGCCCACAACAAGTAAGTGCGATCGACTTTGGTAAATTCATGTGTTTCTGTGCAAATATAAGTATCATAATCTTGTGCCTCTAATTTTCTGAACTGTATACAAAAAAACACGGCAATACCGTGTCCCTGCAAAATAGCTATTAAAAACTCTCCGAATTACCTCACTCAGGCAACTTATACTGCCCCACAATCCGCTTAGCATATTCCGGTACATGAGCCTCTAATTTCTCCGGGTAATTGCGCTTCACGTACAGATAATTGCGAGTGAAATGAGAATCAATCGAAAACCGAGCATATTCCAAACCCTTTGGCCCAATTCTCTCAATAAAAACTCCCATTAACTTCGCCGCCCACATCGGCAAAGTCACTCCTTTTTCGTAAGCCGGAATGCTTTGCTGAACGGCTTCTTTTCTGTTTCCCTTAGACATCACCGGCTGAGTATTTAACTGATCCGTTACCAAGTCTAACATATCTTGCCCGGTGTCATTTCGCACCACAATCCACTGCCAGCCAAAAGGTGCGCCCATGTAGCCCACAACTAAATCTGCTAAAGAATTCACATAATCAAAACAGCTCAAGCAAGAAGGAGCAAAAACATCTTTCAATTCTTTAGTATTCAACCCGAAGAACGGCACTTTTTCTTCCGAACCATCTTCGTGTTTGAAGTGAACGTTAAAGTCTTGCATAAACTCGTAAGAAACCACCGTTTCGGGAGAACGGCTAGTCGTGTCTAGAAATTTCTGCAAGCCTGCACGGCTGACATTATCCACGCACGGAGTTCCCAAAACGTAGAGCTTCTCTAAACCGAGTTTTTTCTCAACTGTTCGCAAAGCTTGAATTTGACAGCCGACGCCAATTACTAACAGCCGCTTCATCCCCGATTTTTCGATTTGTTCTAATACTGAAAGATTGGGAGAGAGAGTTGGTTTGTTTACTTTGGCTGCGAGAATTTCTTCGCGATTTCTAGCAATTATCGGCATCGGTTGAAAGCGGTCTTCCTTAGTATTTTGGACGCAAACAACGCCTTCTACAATTCCTTTTTCGAGCATTTCAATCGCAATTGTGCTGACGATCCCCGTCCATTGAGCACCCTCGATCGGCTCTTTTTTTCGAGCCGCCATCATGTTTTGACTGACTCCGAAATACCAATCGTCCGGATTGTCGAGATTGCGCGATCGCCCGTGAATCTCTTCTTCTAATTCCGCTATGTGCTGTGTTAAGAAAGCACAAGATTCCTTGACATAATGAATGTAATATGTATCGCACAAACCGCACTCGCTGCAAAGTTCTTTAGCGGGGCGGCGGCTACCCGGTTTGAGGGCCTTGGATTTTTGGTGCTTAGTAGAATCTGTTGCGGTCATCTAAATTACTTATTTTATGCAGATATGGCTTTTGTTAGGATATCACAGCAATTTCCCTTGATTTACCTACTTTATTCTTTCTTTCAGTCCTCGCAGGCGGACGCAAGCTTGTGCGGGAGCAAATTCGGTGCGCCCGAAATTGGCGGTTTTCAAAGCTTAAAAAATATTAGTCAGGACTTACCTAGGTGGCGCTACAAACCCGGTTTCTTGCTGAATACGTCGCTGTTAAACCTAAGATTTATGGTAACCGGGTTTCTTTTTGTAGTTTTGGTAAAAAAAATGGGTTTCAGAGCATCGCCGTGCGTCCAGGAGTGTTTGTGTAAGTCCTATTAGTATCAATCCGGATCTAGCAGGCGATCGCGCGAATACATTGCCAAATAAAGCTATAAAAAAATGGTAAAAATATTTGTGACAACAGCCGTCGCTGGCATCATGATGAATCTCGCAATTTCGAGCTTAGGATTTGCTGCTTTAGTTCGTCCTATTCCTGCTATGAATCAAACTGTTGCGACTCTAGAAAGAATGCTCAGCGCGACACAAAAGCCGACGGCACTGAACTATTCGCGCCTGGGGATTGGCGGCGTTCGGTTGGGGATGCCTGTAGAAGAGGCAAAACGCAAGTTGGGAAAACCGCAGCGCGACGAAACTAAACCTGCTGGACTTGGCATTGGCGGCAAGATCCGCACGCTAACATACTCAGGATTGACGGTAGCAGCATGGGATGGCAAAGTTTATTTAGTTTCTACTACCAATCCCAAGTTTCTGACAATTGATGGTGTGAAGCTAGGAGATAACAGCCAAAAAGTCGTTAAAGCTTACGGTTACGGGTCGCAATCAGTGCGGGGTGAAGTGACTCGCTTGACTTACAGCAATGACCAAAAGGCTTCTAATTTGATTTTGGAAATTAAGGGCGATCGCGTGCAAAAAATTCTTGTGAACACGCAGCTAAACTGAAATATTAAACAACAGTGCAAAAGTCCCCCTTCACAAGTTTGTAGTAAGGACTTTATTCCTGATTTATGAGGTTTTTTAGCTCTTCGGTGAGTTGACTGGAGGGCTTTTTCCTGATGTGCGTGAAGCGAAGCTATCCCGTAGGGAATCGCCCGCGTCTCCTTAATCCTCTTCATCCTCATCCGACAATTTTGCCATTTCTTCAGCGACTAGCGTCTGAAAATCCTCACCGCAGTGAACGTTCAGATGAATTGCAGCACTGAGGAAGTCTGCTAGAATTTCAGCTTTTTGTCGATCGCTCAAATCAGGTAACTGAAGCTGATGGATTAAAGTAATCACATTTTGACACTCAGTACCCAATTCATCAATTAACGTTCTCAGTGTAGAATTAGTTACAGAAATTGTCCGATCTCTAACTTGCATCTTTATTTACCCAATCGTTTTAAAGCTTGCTGAATTCCTTTCTCAAAAGCTCGAATTTCACTTTCCCAATGCCGGATTAAGCCTTCATCGGGAAAATCCTTCTCATATTCCAGTCTAATCTTTTCTTCGTGTTCTGCAATCCGCTTGTTCAACGAACGAAGAGCTTTTTTGTGATTTTTATTCCCCATAGAGTGTTATACCCATAAAAAAAGTAGAGATGCGATCGATCGCATCTCTACAAAAATTCTAAATAAGGTGCACATTGTGCACCCTACCAATTAGCTGTTCTGGGGAACAGGAGCACTCGGTGCTCCAGAAAAAGTCGGCGCTACAGAATTACTTGGCGTAGGAGTCTTAGCGCGTTTCTTGATCAAGATTGGCTTGACGCTGTTTTCTCCACCAATCGGGGGATCTTCTTGTTGAGCGTAATCCGCGCCCATCCAAGCAGGACGGCTTTGATCGAAAGCCATTTGCAAAGCAGCAGCGGCGATCGCGTGGGAGTCGTACTCCTCGGATAACTGAGACACCAGAGGCAAGAAAGATGCCATCCGTTCGCCAGCCAAAGCTTCGCGAACTTTACCTTGCATCTTTTCCAACTGACGTGCTTCAATTTGCGCCCGTGTCGGAATGTTTCGCACCGTCAAGCTCGATCGCACGTGGCGTTCAATCAAGCGCAGTTTGCGGCGATCGACCGGTTGAATCAGCGTAATCGCCGTTCCTTCGCGACCAGCCCGGCCCGTGCGTCCGATCCGGTGAACGTAGCTTTCCACACTATCGGGCAAATCGTAGTTAATTACGTGAGTCAAGTGATCCACGTCCAAACCCCGCGCCGCAATATCAGTCGCCACTACCCAGCGCACCTGACATTGGCGGAACCGATGCAACAAACGTTCCCGCTGTGCCTGATTCAAATTACCGTGATACTCGTCAACGCTGTGACCTGCTGCTTGAAGTTGGCTGGTGAGTTCTGCAGCCGACTGCCGAGTCCGCACAAAAATCAGTGCAGATTCCGGGTCTTCCATTTCTAAAATTGGCTGTAGGGCTCTTGCCTTCGACCAGCCGCGGGGAATCATGTACACGCCTTGGCTGATGCGCTTTGGCGTTGCTTTTGGCTGTTCTACGGTGACGTTGACTGGGTTACGCAAATGCCGCGCCACCAATTTGCGAATGGAAGCTTCCATCGTCGCCGAGAAAAATGCCGTTTGACGTTCTTTTGGTGCAGCATCCAAGATTTTTTCCACATCTTGGATAAAGCCCATGCTCAGCATTTCGTCAGCTTCATCCAAAACCAGCCACTTTACCTTGTCGAGTTTCAGGCTGCCACGGCTGAGCATATCCAATATGCGTCCGGGTGTACCGACAACGACGTGAACGCCGCGCTTCAAACGCTGCATTTGACGCTCGATCGATTGACCGCCGTACACTGTCAGAACTTGCAGAGAGCGACCCACTTTTACCGGGCCGTCGCTGCTGATGCCGCTCAAATCACGGATGGCTTCAGTTACTTGCATCGCCAATTCGCGAGTCGGCGTCAGCACCAGTGCTTGCACCGCAGTTACATCTAAATCAATCCGCTCCAAGATGGGCAACGAGAATGCTGCCGTTTTGCCTGTCCCTGTTTGGGCTTGACCCACAACGTCGCGACCTGCTAGCAAGTGCGGAATTGCTTGTACTTGGATGGGAGTAGGTTCTGTAAAGCCTAGTGTTTCCAGATGGAGAACGAGTTCTTCCGAAAGACCTAAGCCTTCAAACAATAAATTCATTAATGCTCCTAATAACGAGTCTTAGCCTTCTAAGTTGCCCAACTCGGATGCGGATTTCTGCTCTAGGGCAGGAACTCATAAGAGTTCTTTATGGTGCTGCGCCTGCGCGCACCTTCTTAAATAGCAATCGAGTATAGGGCAGCTCCGTCGATGGTGACTAAATTTACCAATTCGACAGCCGTCTTTGATTTTGTGACATCACCGATACCAACCGCCAGGGGTCGGGTTATAGGCTTCCAACATTCTTAAAACAGGACATTGGACTTCCTTTGAGGTACTTGCAAGCTTTCCCTCTCAGGCATTTTATAGTGAGGATCATGACCAGCCCCACTTCACTACACAGTAGTAACAGGTTGTTTGGTTCAGGCGCTATCCCGCAATCCGTCGCCTGCGGGATTGAGCAGGGGATGGGGCGACCGTTACCGCCTATCCATCTCAACACTCTTTCGGGATACCGTTGTGGTGTAGGGCGGACGGCGAAGCAATCTCAAATTATCCCCGCTTATTTCTGGCTTGTTATCATCATAACTCTTTACATTCAGAAACAAAACATTAAATTCGTTAAAATTTTCCGATGTTCTGTAGAGATTACCGCACCCCGACGGGGAGGGTCGATTGCCAGATAGGGGCTAAAAAAGTTTAGAACCCCTTTGCTACATATCTTTGCACAATATTGTACAAACCGTTACTTTTGCTGCACAATCCGCTAATCATTTTTGGCTGGTGTCCGGTTTTGGTTCGCCACACCGCCGAGCGCGACAGTTCCAGCAACACTTACACTTGACCGTAGAGGTCGTAGACATCTGCACCAGTAATTTTCACAGATACGATCGATCCCAGCCGCGCTTCTCCTGTCACATAGACGAGTCCATCTACTTCTGGGGAAAACCGAGCCGATCTACCAATCAACTCACCTGTCTCTGGTTGTTCTTGTTCTATCAGGACATCAACTACCTGACCGACAGATTCTTGATTCTTCTTCAATGATATAGGTTGTTGTGCCGCCATTACCGAATTGCGGCGCATTTCCATTATTTCTGCAGGTATTTGCTGGGGCAAGCTGAAGGCTGGGGTTCCTTCTTCTGGCGAAAATACGAAAACTCCTACGTGATCGAATTCGTGGCGCTTGACAAATTCCAGCAAGTGTGCTGCGTGTTCGTCGGTTTCGCCGGGGAAGCCGACAATAAAAGTTGTCCGCATCACGGCGCCGGGAAGTGCTGCTTTGAGCCGATCGACTATAGCATCATTGATCCCGGCTTGAAAAGGCCGATTCATCGCCCGCAGAATTTCCGGGTGCGAGTGTTGCAGGGGTAAATCCAAATACGGCAAAACGTTGGGCGTTTCGCGGATGGCCGCGACAACTTGCGGAGTCAAACCTGTAGGATAGGCGTAGTGCATCCGAATCCAAGGTACATCTACTTCACCCAAAGCGCGAAGCAGTTCGGCTAGTTTCGGTTCGCCATAAATATCTTTGCCGTAGTTGGTGGTAATTTGAGAAATTAAGATAATTTCCTTTACCCCTTCGGAGGCTAATTGCTTAGCTTCGGCGACGATAGATTCGATCGTCCGCGACCTTTGATTTCCCCGCAAGTGCGGGATAATGCAAAATGCACAGCGGTAGTCGCAGCCTTCTGCTATTCGCAGATACGCCACACCTTCCGATGTTGTGCGGTAGCGGGGAGTAGTTTCGTCAGCGATGTAAGTAGGTTCTGAAGAGACGAGGGAAACTCGATCGCCCTTTTCCACCTGCTGCATAACATCGACGATTTTATGATAGTCGCCCGTGCCGACAATTGCGACTGCTTCCGGCAATTCGTCCAGCAATTCCTGCTGAAAATGCTGTGCCATGCAGCCGGTGATGACTACTTTTTTATTAGCTTCTGCCAATTCTACCAAGGTGCGGACTGACTCTTCTCGCGCCGCTTGGATAAAACTGCAAGTATTGACTACAACATAATCGGCTAATTCTTCATTAGAATCGACTTGATAGCCCGCTTGAGCCAGCAAGCCGATCATGTGTTCGGTATCGATGCGATTTTTTTCGCAGCCGAGGTGACTAAATGCGATCGTTGGCTTCGTTGCCATGCAGTAATAGTTAGTGTTGCGCTATTTTTGAGAACGTTTCATGGTATCACACAATTTCAAAAATTGCAAGTTATCCTTGTTAGTTGCACCAATTCCCCATTCATCGCTAGACTGTCAACGCTCAACCATCACTGCCGTACCCGAATTTACATTACTTGTTGCACCGTTCGTTGTACCCGATCGACCTTGTAAGGCATTTTGCAGCATACTCTGAAACAAAGTATCCAGAGAAATTCCTGATGCTTTGGCCATAACCGCAATCACGCTTTTTTCGGCCAAACAACAGTACAGCCCCGCTTCTAAGAACCAAGGTTGTCCATCGGGGTCAATGCGAAAATCAAATAAACTGTAGTGGCGACAGCCCAAAGCGATGTGGCATTTTGTGGCCTGGGCCCAAACTCTCTCCGTAATCGGATCGCTCTTATCAACTATCCACGGCCTGGTATTTTTAGTGGAACCAGTCAAGCTACCATCCTCATTTTGTTGGAGCTTATCGGCATAAGTCCGAATCGGTTGGGTATCAGGATCTACAGGATACTCTTCCAGCGGCAAACAGACTAGCTCGCCATCTTGGACAATAATCCCACAGCGAACTTCTCTACCCAATTCAATGAATTTTTCTACTAACACTTCCTCTGAATGAGTCAATGCTGTCTGCAAAGCCGCATCATAGTCAGCAGCATTTTTAACTAAGGCAACTCCCAGAGAATTATCCGCATTCAGTGGCTTGAGCACCACCGGAAAATCAATCGAAGATCTCACGCCCGCGCGGACAACTTCTCCCAACGGTACGCTTACCCCAGCGGCCGCTACTACTGCCTTAGCCTTCGCTTTGTCAGCAGTCAGTGCCATCACCTCTGGGGTATTACCCACATAAGGAATATTCAGCAGATCGAACAAGCTACGGTATTGAGTCATGCCGGGGATGCAAAACATCTGCGGTACCATTACGTCAATCTTTAGCTCTGTCAGCACCTGTACAGCGCCCGCTAGAGACATGGGATTAGCGGCCGCGATCGCACTCGGATCGAGAGAGGTGGGAAAACGCCATTGGCCACCGGGAGAAATATAGGCTATATGAAATTCATAGAGTGCTGGATTAGCAGTTTGCTCCAGACAATATGGGGCATAAAAGCGCGACAATTTATCGTAAAATTCACTGTCTGCCGAGCCTACTAAATGCAAAACCCGTAATACTGACATACTCAATCTCCCCCTATTTACAGAATTATTCCACTATGAAAATAAATTTTCATCCACTCTTTCGGCTGACGCAAATTTCCCCATAACAACAAGGGAATGTGCCAATGATGCACCATCAAAAACGGTAGCGGATCGTCCCACTCGAAGATGGCATCTTTGCCTTGGGCGATAATTTTTAACCGCTCATAAACTAGCTTGGGCGACCACAAATGAGTCACCAATCGCCAAATTTCCTGGTAAATCCAGTAAGTCGGGCGACTAGATGCCAAAGGCTGCACTGTCTGCGGTAAAGGGTCCGGTTCCAAATAAGCTTTTGCCACATCGGGATGGTTGTAAAACATCGTGATGGCTGTATGGGTGCGCGGGTTGCATTCGATCGCGTAAATCTCTCCATCATCCGCCGCCTCAATGAAATCAAAAGAAACTTGTCCAGTCAGATTTAGACTCTTTGTCAACTGACGAATCCAATTTTCGATATCCGGGCGATCGACATTCTGGTAATTTAGCTGAAACGCCGATGATTTGCAGCAACAGTGCAACTGAAGATGACCGTTACGGACGGTACTGTGAGTGCAGTATTCTTGCCCTGGAATATACTCTTGCATAATCCAAGGTTTACTCTCGGAAATTGGTAATGAATTGACAAAAGCGGCTGTTTCTGATGGGGTCGCGCAGGGTAACTTAGTGAGATCAAACCTGTGGACACAATCGTAGGGAATACTTTTGATAATATATGGACGCTGTGCGTCACTAAAATCAAAATCGATTACTTGTTGGGGATTAGTAATCCGGTAGGACTTCGGAACTCGCAGCCCCAACGCTTCGGCGGCGGTGGCCAACTCATACTTATCATCCAAACGTTGCAGAGTTTCGACATCTATGTGCATTACCGTACAGTGAGGAGAAAGTACCTTTTTGGCTTTGGCATCGTAGTAACTGCCCTCTGGACTACTGACGGGAACGTAAACATTAACTCCCTCTTGTTGGACAATTTTTAAGAGTGCTTGAGGGTATTCCTCTGCCTGGAGACTTGGTACTGTGTAAAAGCGATCGACTGCCCAAGAGTATCGATTACCCATCAGCCTGTATTCGTGGGTTTCAACCAAAATTACCCGATGACCGGCCTTATGGAACGATCTCGCTAGCTGTAATGCTTTGGTCGTCTTGCCGCCGTTAATCAAAATCGTTTGGGGAGACTCCGCGATCGTTCGAGACTGAAACGGTTTGATGATGATGGATCTCAGTAGGGCGATCGCAGTTAAAGCGAGATTCAGGGGCAGTACCAATAGCAGCAAAATAAAGGTTGCTATGGTTTTGACTGATGTCTGGAAGCGCCTAAAAGCCGCCTTTGTTTCCTGTTCAGATGGCATCGCTGCCGTTGAAACTGTTTCGATCATAATTTTCTAGTAAGTAGACACTCTAATTAAACGTAATATCAAATCTGTTAGCATCGGAATTATTCATATCTTTCTTGTTTTCATCTGCGTAAATCCGGGTCCATCCATTGTCATCTGCGGTTCATAAATTATCTTTTTTCAACCGCAGATGAGGGCAGATTAACACAGATTAACGCAGATGAATTAGATCTAATCCGGTTGCACAGATCAGATCCGGCTAAATCCGCATTAGGACTTTGACCGCTCCGATCCCGCCTGATTAAGGGAATCTCCGGGGCAAGAGAACACGCTCTAAACGCGCCGAATTAAGGTCAATCCATCTCTGATCGGCAGTAATACTTGCTCTACGCGCGGATCGTCAACTAGAGCCTGTCTGATGTGAGATAAGGGCTGTCTATCGCTAGTCCTAGGCGACTCATTAACCCTGATAAATCACAGTAAAAATCGCTAACTGCCGAGCCGACTAAATGCAAAACCCGTCATACTGACATACTCACTCTCCCCCTATTTCCACAAGTTCGCCAATATTAAAATCAATCCCAATCCACTCATTCGTCTTCTTTAAATCTGCCCATAACAACAAGGGAATGTGCCAATGATGCACCATCAAAAACGGCAGCGGATCGTCCCACTCAAAGATGGCATCTTTGCCTTTTGCAATAATTTGTAACCGCTCATAAACTATCTTGGGCGACCACAAATGAGTCACCAATCGCCAAATTTCATGGTAAATCCAGTAAGTCGGGCGACTCGATGCCAAAGGCTGCACTGTCTGTGGTAAAGGGTCGGGTGCCAAATAAGCTTTTGCCACATCGGGATGGTTGTAAAATACCGCGATGGCTGAATGGGTGCGCGGGTTGCATTCGATCGCGTAAATCTCTCCATCATCCGCCGCCTCAATGAAATCAAAGGAAACTTGTCCTGTCAGATTTAGACTCTTGGCAAAGTGACGAATCCAATTTTCGATATCCGGGCGATCGACATGCTCGTAATTTATCTGAAACGCCGATGATTTGCAACAACAATGCAACTGAAGATGACCATCACGAATTGTACTGTGAGTGCAGTATTCTTGCCCGCGAATATACTCTTGCATAATCCAAGGTTTACTCTCGGAAATTGGTAAAGATTTCACAAAAGCGGCTGTTTCGGCTGGGGTTTCGCAGGGTAACTTCGTCAGGTTTAACCTGCGAATAGAATCGTAGGGAATACTTTTGAGAATATATGGACGCTGTGCGTCACTAAAATCAAAATCGATTACTTGTTGGGGATTAGTAATCCGGTAGGACTTCGGAACTCGCAGCCCCAACGCTTTGGCTGCTGTTGCCAACTCATATTTATTATCCAAACGTTCCAGAGTTTCGACATCTAGCTGCATTACCGTACAGTGAGGAGAAAGTACGCTTTTGGCTTTGGCATCGTAGTAACTGCCGCCTGCACTAGTGACCGGAACGTAAACATCAACTTTCTCTTGTTGGACAATTTTTAAGAGTGCTTGAGGGTATTCCTCTGCCTGGGGATTTGGTACTGTGTAAAAGCGATCGACTGCCCAAGAGTAACGATGACCTGTCAGCCAGTATTTGTGGGTTTCAAACAAAATTACCCGATGACCGGCCTTATGGAAGGATCTCGCTAGCTGTAATGCTTTGGTCCTCTTGCCGCCGCCGACCAAAATCGTTTGGGGAGACTCCGCGATCGTTCGAGACTGAAACGGTTTGATGATGATGGCTCTCAGTAGGGCGATCGCTGTTAAAGCGAGATTCAGGGGCAGTACCAAGAGCAGCAAAATTAAGGTTGCTATGGTTTTGACTGTCTGGAAGCGCCTAGTCGTCGCGTTTGTTTCCTGTTCAGATGGCATCGCTGCCGTTGAAACTGTTTCGATCATAATTTTTTACTAAGTAAATACTCTAATTAGCGGTGGTTTTTGAAGGATTAAACCGCTTTTGAAGCTACGCAGGCGCAGTCCAGAACAGAGAGATGAATCATGCCGATGAAGCGCCGATTTGATATGACGCACGGGTGGTTAAAAACCGGGTTTTTTGACATCGGACTTCGTTACAGCCCGCCTGGGCAAAAAACCCGGTTGTGAAGGTTTTGACGCCTAAGTTTTGTTCTACTAAACGCGCCGAATTAAGGTCAATCCATCTCTCAGCGGCACTAACACTTGCTCTACCCGCGGATCGTCAACTAGAGCCTGGTTGAATTTGGCGATCGCAACTCCGTTCTCAGTAGCAGTACCCGACAAATATGGCTGTCCCTGCATCAGAGTATTGTCTGCACAGATCAAGCCATTGGGAGCCAACAGCCCTGTAGTTAGGAGTAAATCGAGATAATCTGTGTATCCAGCTTTATCAGCATCGATAAACACCAAATCGAAGACTTCCCCGTCTTGGGCCAATTGTTTCATGGTTTCTAGAGCCGGTGCCACCTTTACTGAGATTTTGTGACCGGCAGTAGATTCGTCAAAACACTTCTGGGCAAATTCAGCGACGTAAGCGTCTACTTCGCAGGCTACCACCACTCCATCCACCGGCAGTGCTTCCGCCATCGCTAGTGCTGAGTACCCGGTAAACATCCCGATTTCCAGTACGCGCTGCGCTTTGGTGAGATGGACGAGAAATTTCAGCATTTGGCCTTCCACATGACCCGATAGCATCTCCTGTTCCAATTGGCGCACTGTCTCGCCGTCAGAGAATCGCTTACTCCAATCTTCTGATTGAGTGCGCTTTACTAACGCGGCTAATGCGGGAGATTCCGGCGTGGTACAAAGATTCAGGTACGGATCGAGACCATTGGCTAGTTCGTAGGCTTGTTGTAATTGGGCCTTGAAAGCTCGATCGAGATTATCGATTTTTTCTACTTGCGAGACGAGACTTTCGAGTTTAGCAGCTAAAATCCCGACTGGGGTAACGGGTCTCATGGTCATACCCCGGCTGTGGAAGGAGTTGCAACTTTCTGCAATACCACATACATATCCTCGCCATCGCCGCGGCGCGGATAGCCCTGACAGATTTCTCGATGAACCAGTAGGGCTTTATCCAACTCACCTCGAGTCAAATCGTTCATGAAAAAGCATTCACCAATGGGGCGGGGAGCCGCAGCGCGCTGAAGGCCGTCGCGGGTACGACTGATCGATGTTGTGGCTTTCCATAGCAGTTCTGATGTCAGATAAGGGCTATCAATTGCTAGTCCGAGGCGGCTCATTAATCCTAAGATGCGATCGCGATCGGCGATCGAAATATAGCCCCGCAGTTGGGCAATGGTCGCCGAAAAAGCCATATCGATGGCAACACTGTGACCGTGGAACATCGGAATTTCCGGTGTTAGTTCCAGCGTCGGACTCCAGGTGTGACCGTAGGCAATCACCCGATCCAAATCTAGCTCGTGGAGGTTTGGTACTTCTAATGCCAGCATTGACTGAATCGCGTTGTAGGTTAAGCGATGTGCGACTTCGCGCAGTTCAGATGTGCCGTCTAAATAACCAAAATGGCTGTGCAGCAATGCTTCGCCGTAGTTTTCTAACAACTCGAAGATTTCTTTGTTGCCTACTACGGCAATCTTAATTAACTCTGCCATGCCGTTTCGTATTTGGTCGATCGGCAGAGTTTTCAGAAAGGAGAAATCTAAAATTACTTTCTGCGAAGCGTGGTAAGCGCCGAGGCGGTTTTTCAGCTTACCGTGGTTCACAGCTACTTTGATCGCCACACTGGCATCAATCAGCCCAATTAAGGTTGTCGGTACGCGAATGTAGTTAGTCCGACGGCGATAGGATGAGCAGGCAAAACCAGCTACGTCTGTAGTCAATCCACCACCCACTACCAAAACAGGCTCCTTCCGCACGAGTCCGAAATCAACGAAGGCATCTATGATGCTTTCAAAAGTTTTTAATGTCTTATCAGGTTCCTTGATATTAACTGGATAGACTGTTAAATCTATCTCGTGATGCTTGAAATAATCCTGCATCTGTGCACCATACAGACCGTAGACTGTTTCATCTACAACCATTAAACAGCGACCGAATTGGCGGTAACTATCCGCAATCTCATGATTCTCCAGCTTGAAAGCACCATCGACGTATAGCAGGCTGAAATCTATTTTTTCGTACCCCTCAATCTGAAAAGCTCGATCGGTAGATGTAAAGGTAGCTTGAATGTCACCCATAAGATTTTTGCACTTTCATGTTGATAAGTAACTGTAAGTATTCAGGTCACGGCAAAAACGCTGAATACCTTAGCAGGAAAGCTTTCTAGGCATTCGCTTGACAATATTGTCATTCAATATTATCTGAACAATTAATCTATAAAGCTGTTTTCAGGGCTGTTGATTAAGAAGAGGTTAAATACTTATCCTACTACAGCATTTATACTGAAATCCCTGCCAGGAGCGAGTTTAGAGAACCTCAATACTTACACCTAAGTTAACATAACGAATTTTTGATATTGATTCAACCTTATTCAACACAAAAATCCCATAATACCTCTTTGGGAATAGACGATAATCTAGATATTCCACATTATTCAACAGTTTAGGAGGATATCGGTCTTTGAAAGGTATATGTGTTGCAGAACAAAAAGTGAATCAAATGCTGCCACTTGTCAAAATCTGAATTTGGAATTGTGGCTATTTTTGGCAAAATATGCCTTGTAGAAATTACAGTATTCTATCTGACGATAGATCCGGGGCTATAGCCAGATTTGCTTCGCCCGACAGCACTTGAACAGCAGCAGACGCAGGTAATGAAGCGTCAGAATTTCCGTCCCAAGCATGAACTTGACGCATCAAAGTGCCCTTTTCCAATTGGCAAGATATGGGTCTAATATCATTTCCGGTTCATTGGTGACAAGTTAAAACTTAATTGCATTTGTCAATCAGTAATATTACTCAAAAAAACTGCTTTTTGAGGAGTGGAAAATTCACGATTTGAGAGGGAGTAGGTATAAATATCACCCTCGGCAGGATTCCTCGATCGCCCAAATCTCAGTTTTATGCCCAAAATCCGAGTAAATGTTGAGCATAATTGCTGATTGACAAATGCTTTCTTAGCTTAACTTGTTACCAATGGCCCAGAGTGGAATTTTTACCTTCGGGGCGGGCATAATCACCACCCCACAATTGTCTTAATATTTTTCCCGATGCAAATCTTGATGTTTTTTGAGCTTAAAAATACTGCTATCCGAACTTACGAGGGGATTTGATCGGACGAGACATCGGGGGCGATCGCCAGATTTGCTTCGCCCGAAAGCACTTGAGCAGCAGATCCACTAGCTAAGTGACCGTAAGAGTGTGTTCCCAAACCCTTAACTTGGCGCATCAAAGTGCCCATTTCCAAAGCACTCATCGCATAATTCCAGCCCAAATTGCTTTTAATTCCAGCCCTTTCCAAAGCTTGCTGCATCGTGTCAGTCGTCACCACCCCAAAAATCACCGGCACCCCTGTCTGAAAAGCAGCAGCAGCAATTCCCTTAGCAACCTCACCAGCCACAAAATCGAAATGAGGAGTTTGGCCCCGAATTACCGCACCCAGACAAATTACCGCATCGTAGCGGTGAGAAAGAGCAGCTTGGCGCGCCACCAAAGGAATCTCAAAACTTCCCGGAACCCAAAAAAAGTCCACTTGAGAGCCATGAGGATTAATATCAACCCCGTGGCGTTTCAAACAATCTTGACATCCCTCCAAAAGTTTGTTAACCACCAAATCGTTAAAACGACCGATGACAATCGCAAATCGCAAAGATTCGGTGTGAGTAAAAGTTCCCTCGAAAACAGTCATAATGCTCTACTTTAGATTTTAGGTTTTAGATTTTAGTTTTTTTTTGTGAGAAGGCAAAAGTCAGAAAGCAGCAGCATCTCATCTGAATCTCAAGTGCAAAAACATACAGGATCGCGCGGTCTGGAAAATTCCTAGCTTCTGCCGAATGCCTTTCAATCACTGGTGAATGCCTTCATCCTTCTATCTTTTACCTTCTTTATTCGATAGACTTGGGTGAAATTAAACGACTAAAAAGTTCAATACACCCACTGCAATAACCAGCAAAAACCACAGACCCGATCCGACATAAATCAGGGATTTAGACTGATTCCAGTTTTGGGGAGAGGCATAAGCAACTGGCACGCCAACGACCATCACAAAAGACAGCAGTACCAGACCCAGTAAAACCACTTGAAACAGAATTGATAACATCTTTTCTCCTTTCGATATAACCGTGCGTTGATCGGAAATAGTTTCCCAGAACCGAAAAAAATCTTCCAAATTCTAGTTTTTGACAGTTTCCCGATAATTGATCGGGAGATTGTCGGTTGATTGATACGAAAGAACCCAGGCAAATTCGGGCGTTGCGCGAACAGGCATCAGCGGCTCTTAAGATTTTTATCAATTTTATCATTGTTCGTTACAGCACAGAAAACTGGAAAGGTTAACTTAAAGCCCGATCGACACATCCGGTTTCAGAGGGCGAGAAATTGCTACTGTTTGAGTTAGAGATGCGGGATTTTCGGCTATGGACTTAGTTTTGTGCCACACAACAGCAGATTTTGACGCCTTGGGAGCGGCGGTGGGACTTTGCGTGCTGCGCCCCGGTAGCAGGATCGTATTGACGGGCGGGTGTCACCCGACAGTGCGGGATTTTTTGGCGCTACACCGCGACGAGTACCCACTGATTGAACGTCGATCGGTCAATCCGCAACAAATTCGATCGATTACTATAGTTGATGCCTCCGGGCGCGATCGCTTGGGAAAAGCCGCCGAGTGGCTGGATTTGCCACAAGTAAGGGAAATTGCTATTTTCGACCACCACCTAGAGGCGCATTCAGACATCCCCGCTACTGTTACGCAGATCGAAGCAGTCGGAGCCAGCACAACATTGATTGTCGAAAAGCTCAAAAATCAAGCAGAAAACAGCGACATACCCTTCCGCCTTCTGCCTTCGGAAGCAACAGTAATGGCCCTCGGCATCCACGTCGATACAGGTTCCCTTACCTTTGAGGGTGCAACTGCGCGAGATGCAATAGCTTTGGCTTGGTTGATGGAACAGGGAGCGAGTTTGGGGGTAATAGCTGAATATGTAGAACCCGGTTTGTCTCCTCAATTGCAAGATTTGCTTAGAGAAGCGCTGAATAATTTGCGATCGGAAACTTTGCACGGTTACAGCGTAGCCTGGGTGCTGCTATCTACTGAAGCTTACGTTCCCGGACTTTCTTCTCTGGCTTCTCGCTTGCTCGATTTAACTGAAACCGATGCTCTGCTGTTAGGTAATGTTTATAAATTTAGCGAAAACGAAAACAACCGCAACATCGCTCCCGAATCGCCAGTTTCCAATCGATTAACTATTATCGGTCGATCGCGCATCGAAGGAACAAACCTCAGCGAATTGTTCAAACCCTTCGGCGGCGGAGGCCACGCCCGCGCTGCTTCCCTCGCCACCCGCGATGTTGACCCCCTGCTGACTTTAAATCAGTTAGCTGACGAACTCAAAACTCAAATTCCCCACCCTCCGACAGCGCGCGAGTTAATGTCGTCTCCAGTGCGGAGTATTCGCCCGGAAACATCGGTGGGGGAAGCTCACCGTATCCTCCTACGTTACGGACATTCGGGGCTTTCTGTGGTGGATGCGGGCGATCGACTGGCCGGCATTATCTCGCGCCGCGACATTGACATTGCCCTGCACCACGGTTTCAGTCACGCCCCGGTGAAGGGTTACATGAGTCCGCAGTTAAAAACGATCGCCCCAGATACCTTGCTGCCAGAAATTGAATCTTTAATGGTGATGTATGATATCGGGCGCTTGCCAGTATTGGAAAACGGTCAACTTGTAGGAATTGTGACTCGCACTGATGTGTTGCGGGAATTGCACCAGCAAAAAGCGCGAGATAGGGGAAGTAGTACAGAATTGTCTTATTGTGCCGTGCCCGAATCGGTTGAGCAGTTGTTGCGATCGCGCATCAGTCCCGAATTATGGCAATTATTGTCGATCGCCGCCAATATTGCCCAAAATCGCGGCTGGCAACTTTATATTGTGGGTGGAGCAGTCCGGGATTTACTCTTAGCCACGGATGATACACTGGCGCTAACAGATATCGATTTGGTTGTGGATGGAAAGTGCGGTTCCGACGATTCCGGTGCTGGTGTCGAGTTAGCTTCATCGCTGCAAAAACTTTACCCGGAATCGCGTTTGGACGTTCACGGTCAATTTCAAACCGCTGCGCTTTTGTGGCACAAAGACTCTGCTTTCGGCTCGCTGTGGGTGGATATCGCTACGGCTCGCACTGAATTTTACCCTTATCCGGCTGCAAATCCTGAAGTTGAAGCGAGTTCAATTCGCCAAGATTTGTACCGCAGGGATTTTACAATTAATGCGCTGGCTGTGCGGTTGGGTATTCCTCGCAGTGGCGAATTGTTAGATTTTTTTTGCGGTTTGCTGGACTTGGAATCGAAGCAAATTCGAGTTTTGCACGCCAACAGTTTTATCGAAGATCCGACGCGAATTTATCGCGCTGTGCGGTTTGCGGTGCGCTTGGGATTTGAAATTGAGCCGCAGACGGAAGGATACATCCGCAACGCTTTGGCCAGCGGGATTTATTACCGAATTCAGGGGGAAAACGGCCGAGCTCCGGCTTTGGAAACTCGGCTCAAAAGCGAATTAAAATACATTTTGCAAGCTCCTTACTGGAAAGTTGCTTTGCAAATGCTGGGAGATTTGCAGGCTTTGCGCTGCATTCATCCTAGTTTGGAGTTGGATCGGGAGTTGTGGCGGCAACTGCGTTTGCTCGATCGGTGTTTGCAAGGAAGAAGGAAGGAAGGTTCGGCAACGGATTATGTAACGGATGTAACGGATGTAAAGGAGGTCAGGAAGAAGGAGGAGGGAAGAGGGAAAAAGGAAGAAGGAAGAGGGAAGAAGGAACAAACTATCCCCAATTCCCAATTCCCAATTCCCGATGCCCAATTCCCGATGCCCAATTCCCCATTTCCTATTATCAATATTCCTGATTGGCAGATGCGTCTGGAAGTTTTGATAGCTTATTTAGCACCGGAATATCGCGGCAAGGTGGCTGCAAATCTTCAGTTACCTGCTGACAGCATTAAGCGGCTGGAAGTTTTGGAAGCCGGAAAGAATCAGTTAGCAGAGAATTTGCCTAAGTGCGAGTTGCCGAGTCAATTGGTGCTGCTGTTGAGAAATTATGAGTTGCCGATGTTAATTGCGATCGCCCTACAAAGTCCGCGAAGTGCACGCCGTCAAATTTGGGAATATCTCACCAGGTGGGCGAATGTTGAGCCGCCTTTAAATGGCAACGATTTGAAGGCTTTGGGTTATAAGCCGGG
The DNA here is from genome assembly GCF_036701435.1 of Microcoleus sp. Pol12A5. NCBI lineage: Bacteria > Bacillati > Cyanobacteriota > Cyanophyceae > Oscillatoriales > Microcoleaceae > Microcoleus > Microcoleus sp. Pol12A5. Next base: position 7,299 of record NZ_JAUBQU010000067.1, on the reverse strand, counting down.
ACCTGGGTTTAAACGAATGTTGGATGATTTGCTGGCGGCGAAGTTGGATGGCGATTTGGGCGATCGGGCTGCTGCTATCTCTTTCTTAGCACAACGTTATCCTCAAACTTAGTAAGGTGCGTCAGCAGCGCGTTATTTTTGATATAATAGACTAGCTAATTGCTGACGCACTCTACTAAAATTTAATTTTTAAATCCTAAACAGCCTAACCAGGCGATCGCACATTATTGATATTTTTTCTAGAATTAAGGTGAAGAAACATCACGCTCCTGCTTTAATCGCAATTGTCTTTTACAAAACATTTGTGGCTTCGCTCTTGACAGTAACTTCGATTGCTTTGCTTTTCGCCTTAAAAAATCATCAAGCTTTAGAAGAATTTTCGCAATCTTATTTGTTAGAAAGCAAACTAAAAATTATTGAATTCATCTTAGACAAACTTCTAATTCTTAACCCCAAAAACTTACTAATTAGCGGACTCATCGCAGCACTTTATGCAGTCTTAACTGCTGTTGAAGCCGTTGGTTTGTGGTACGAAAAAGACTGGGCAACAATCTTAGTTTTAGTGCTTGTAAGCATCAGTATACCCCCTGAAATATATGAATTAGTTCACGGGCTCACGGTACTTAAGTTAGCGGTATTTATCACAAATGTAGGCATCTTATGGTATTTGCTCCACCACTGGCCGAAGCATGGTAAAGGAGCTTAAAATTTTGATTATTCAGAGGAAACTCACTTGATTTTATAAATGTCAGCATTTTCCATTTTAATTTCATAAAACGGCTGTTCAGTCAAATAAAAACCTCAATCTTTACAAAAATTTTGTGATTGTAAAGATTCGATAAAGCTACGAGGGGTTATACCCCCTATGAGTTATACTGACATATATATAGATGCACCCTGATGGCTTTCCCGTTCCACAAGAGCGGGATTTTTATTGGAAAAATATTGTATTAAGTTTTAAGACTCCTGGTGGAGATAGAATTGGTGGACAATTTCAATAAAACCATCGCCAGATGCAAAAATAGCACAGCTAAAGCAAAAACGATGGTTCGGAGCGATCTAATATCCGCCCTAACTCTGCGAAATAACCCAAAGGCGGTAGCATAGTTTGGGAAACGGCATCAAGGGAAGATCAAATTAGCGTACACAACAGCGCGGCAACAGGGCGAAGACACCATAATTAATAGTTGATTGTGCTTTAATTTTTGAATTTTTATGGATTAAGAACATTTCACTCATAATGTTAGGTTAATTTTCAGCAATCCCCAACTGGATGATGCTGAGTTTCACAAACTTTTAATTTTTTTTACTGAGTATTGTTTCCGATAATCAACCCTCTTTCTCACTTAAACAGTGTATTTGCCAGTTGGGAGTAACGAATGTGAGTTATAAAACAATTAAAAACCCGGTTTCTTTAAGAAGAAATCGGGTTATTGAAATCGATGGTGAAGCGCAATTTGCTGTCTAAACTATTCGGAAAATAAAAGGGTAGCGGTAAGGTTGGTTAGGATTTTGCAAAACGCTGAGGATAGCCATTATTGTCAGTCCCCAGTGCAGCAGATAACCTAGGGGCACTAGGATAAAGCCAGCAAGACCGAAAGTGACGACAGTTAACGCCACAATTACGGCGCTGTACACCCATACATTAAGGTGAAAATTGATCGCTTCTGTGGCATTTTCTTTGACAACGGGGTCATCTGATACTAACAATACAGCGATCGGCGCTCCGATCGAGAACAGTAACGTACTAAAAAAAATCGCCCCGTGGCACACCAGTGATAGCAGCTTTCGCTTGTCAGAGTCGTACATATTACTTTTCCTTGACTTTATTGATAATTTTACCTTTAATAGCAACTGTAGCACAGGCTATAATGGCGATCGGGTGATGATTCCCCTACCTAATTTGTAATGACAACAGAACTCGAAACTGAACTGCTAACTGCTGTTGAGCGCCGGCGCAACTTTGCTATTATCTCGCACCCTGACGCGGGTAAAACTACTTTGACAGAAAAGCTGCTGCTGTACGGAGGTGCAATTCACGAAGCAGGTTCTGTGAAAGCGCGGCGGGCCCAGCGACACGCTACCTCTGACTGGATGGCGATGGAACAGCAGCGGGGAATTTCTATTACTTCTACTGTTTTGCAGTTTGAGTATAAAAAATATCACATTAATCTGCTCGATACTCCGGGACACCAAGATTTTAGCGAAGATACTTATCGAACTCTGGCGGCGGCTGACAATGCGGTGATGCTTGAGGATGCTGCTAAGGGTTTGGAACCGCAAACTCGGAAGTTATTTGAAGTTTGTAAGCTGCGAAGTCTGCCTATTTTTACTTTCTTTAATAAGCTCGATCGCCCTAGCAGAGAACCCTTGGATTTGTTGGACGAAATTGAGAAGGAATTGGGGTTGCAGACTTATCCGGTAAATTGGCCGATAGGTACGGGCGATCGCTTTAAAGGTGTTTTCGATCGCAGGGCGCGCAAAATTCACTTATTCGAGCGCGCTAAACACGGTTCTCGTGCTGCTGTTGATACCGTCATCGAATTGGGCGACCCGCGCATTGAAGATTTGTTGGAACAAGACCTTTACTATCAGCTCAAAGAAGAGTTGGAACTGCTGGATGAGTTAGGCACTGAACTGGATTTAGATTTAGTTCGGGCTGGAAAAATGACGCCTGTTTTCTTTGGCAGCGCCATGAGCAATTTTGGGGTCGAACTGTTTTTAGATGCGTTTTTAGATTACGCTATGAAGCCGATCGCCCGCAAGAGCACCGCCGGAGATTTGCCGCCAACTTATGAAGACTTTACCGGGTTTGTGTTCAAATTGCAAGCGAATATGGACCCCAGACACCGCGATCGGGTGGCGTTTATTCGGGTTTGTACGGGCAAGTTTGAAAAGGACATGAACGTGACTCACGCTCGCAGCGGTAAAACGGTGCGTTTGTCAAGACCTCAAAAGTTATTTGCTCAGGATCGGGAGTCGATCGAGGTTGCGTATCCGGGCGACGTGATCGGTTTGAACAATCCGGGAGTATTTGCGATCGGCGATACTATTTACACCGGCCAAAAACTGGAATATGAAGGGATTCCCTGTTTTTCTCCTGAACTTTTTGCTTTTTTGAGAAATCCCAATCCTTCTAAGTTTAAGCAGTTCCGCAAAGGCGTTTCGGAGTTGCAGGAAGAAGGCGCAGTGCAAATTATGTATTCGGTTGATGAGTCGAAACGCGAGCCAATTTTGGCGGCTGTGGGACAGTTGCAATTTGAGGTGGTGCAGTTCAGAATGCAGTCGGAATATAATGTGGAAACGACGATCGATATGTTGCCTTACAGTGTAGCTCGTTGGGTGGACGGCGGTTGGGAGGCGCTGGAAAAAGTTGGGCGGCTGTTTAATACGGTGACGGTGAAAGATACTTGGGGAAGGCCTGTTTTGCTGTTTAGAAATGAGTGGAATTGTCGGCAGGTGGAAGGGGAACATCCTGTGTTGAAGTTAAATGCGATCGCCCCTGTGGTTTCTGGTTTGGCTGTTAGCGAGGAGTGAGATTACCGGAGGCAAAGGACACAACACTGTTGTGTCCATACAAATGATATTTATTCGGCTTAAATACGTCGGATATAAGAAGTTACAATCACGGATCTAACAGTTTTTCTAAGATGGTGTAAATGTCTTTTTTGTCACCATCTTTACGTCTCCCTAGTCCCACGACAACAACTAGAACTCGATCTTGTTCGACTTGATAAACTATACGATAGCGCTGTCCAACAGCTCGGATGCGGCGAAATCCTGATAGGTTATCTACAAGGGCTTTGCCTTGCTTTTGTGGTTCAACTTTTAGTTGATCAATGCGATCGCGCAATTTTTCCTGTTCTCGTCGATCTTTGACTGCCTCCAACATTTCCAGTGCCAGTGGCGTAAGCTGGATCTCATATTCGAGCGCATTTTATTCGTGATTCACAGCCCCAATTTTGCTTTGGCATTTTCCCAGGAAATAGTTTCGCCTTGGCGGGCTTGGGTGATGCTTTGGCGCAATTTGGTAACGAATTCTGTATCGGTGAGAATATCTAAGGTTTCTAACAGTTCAGTCAAATGCGTGTAGCTGATTGCAGCCATAACGGGAACGCCATCTTGAGTGATGATAATAGGCTCATTGATAAGTTCTTGGGGTAGGTTTGGAAGCTGCTGCTGTGCTTGGGCAAGGGTGAGTCGTTTGGACATGGTTGTACTAAAGCAATATTACTTTTAATTTAGCATTTCGGCCCAACTAACTGGTTTCCAGCCGCTGACGCTGGTAACGAGTAAATCCAAAATCCAAAATCCAAAATCTAAAATCTAAAATCGGTTGACGGCTGGCCCCCTCTGCGGCTACGCTTTGAAGTGAGAGGTTGCTTGCTTGTAGAGGAGGCAGCCCGTGTCACCCAAAAATCTAGTTGCACTGCCCAAAGCTGCGCTAACAGCAATGGACAGCTAACCGCCAAACTGGGTATAGCAGTCTGGAGGCTAACGGAGTATCTTAACATCCTCTGTAGCCGCCCTGCTATGTGTTGAAATGCGGGGCGGCTGGGTTTTTGGGTTTTTCTAGAAAACCCAAAACCAGGAGAACATATTATGTCACAGGAATTCGTGCCTGACGACAACAAATTCGATCGCCCAAATGACGACTCAGCAGCAGTATGCGAACAGGAAGTGGTGCTGTTAACGGTTGTCGGTTCGCCCAAAGGTGTCCGGGAAACCATTCTCACTTTGTACCGGCTGGGATTTGCAGAAGTGGGCGATTGGAGTCCCGTACAGCGTGCCGCTAATCCGAAGCAGGTGATGAGCGTGCTGATCCGTCGTTCGCGGGCTGAGGGTACATCGCCGAGACAATCTGGGCGGTAAGCTGCAAGGTTAAATAGCTAAATTCGAGGGTGGGCTTTTAACGCTCTGTCCTGAGTCCGGCAGTCCGGCAGGGGTTGAAACCCCTGCCTCAAAGCGAAAGTCCTCTGAAGAGGACTAATGAATTCTTCAGTCCTCTTCAGAGGACTTTTGCTATTAGCCAGGGAATTCATTCCCTGGTGGCCTTTCGGTTTAAGTTAACTGGACACGTCCTCCTCCTTAATGCCGCGTCTTTACTAATTTCGATTGAGCTAACTGCTGGCAGTATCCTCACCCAAATTATTGAGAAGTTGTTGCAGCGCATCGCGTGTATTGCGAAGGCGATCGCGATTAGGAGCAATGGCTAAAGAGCGATCGAACATTTCCAGCGCCTCTTGCCAATTCTTGAGTGCTTCCTGTCTCTCAGATAATTTTTCTTGCAAATCACCCAGACATCGCAGCGCATACCCTTTGCTGCTGAGAGCATAGTTATCATCCGGTGCAATTTGTAAAACAGAATTATAGGCAGATATCGCATCAAAGTAAGACTGTTTTGCAGTCTCAAATTCACTTAGCTGTGTTTGCAAATTACCCAGACTTCGCCACGCGATTCCTTGGTTGGTGAGAGCATAGATATAATATGGTGCAATTTGTAAAGCAGAATTATAAGCTGCGATCGCCTCAGAGTAAGACTGTTTTGCCGCCTCAAACTCACTTAGTTTTACTTGTAACGCGCCCAGATTCTGCAGCGCAATCCCTTTGTTGTTGAAAGCATAGTTATCATCCGCTGCAATTTGTAAAGCAGAATTATAAGCAGCGATTGCCTCAAAGTAAGAGACTTTGGCAGCCTCAAAATCACTTAGATGTGCCTGCAAATTACCAAAACTTTGCAATGCAAGCCCTTTATTGTTGAGAGCATAGTTATAATACGGTGCAATTTGCAAAGCAGAATTACAAGAAGCGATCGCCTCAGAATAAGAATGTTTAGCAGCGTCAAACTCACTTAGCTTTACTTGTAACTCACCCAGACTTCGCAGCGCAAGTCCTTTGTTTTTGAGAACAGTGATATTATCAGGTGCAATAAATAAAGAAGAATTAAATGCTGTGATCGCTTCAGAGTAAGACTGTTTGGCCGTCTCAAATTCACTTAACTGTGCTTGCAAATCACCCAGACATCGCAGCGCATTCCCTTTGCTGTTGAAAGCATAGTTATAATCCGGTGCAATAACTAAAGCAGAATTAAAGGTAACGATCGCCTCAGAATAAGAATGTTTGGCAGCCTCAAATTCACTTAGCTGTGCCTGCAACTCACCCAGAAATCGCAGGGCAATACCTTTGTTGTTGAAAGCATACCGATCATGCGGTACAATGTGTAAAGCAGAATTGGAAGCAGCGATCGCCTCTGAGTAAGATATTTTTGCAGCCTCAAATTCACTTAACTCTGCCTGTAACTTACCCAGACTTCGGAGCGCCGTCCCTTTAGCGGTGAGGGTAGCTGTATCTTCGGAAATTAGGATAAGTTCCCGATCGTAAGCCACAACTGCCTCTAAATATTCCTTTTTTGCCTCTGCGTATCGAGCTAATCGAGCATAGTAATCTCCCTCAGATCGGGAAATTATACCAAGCCAATAATCACTCTTAATCCACAACTCATCTCTAACACCCAGCAACGACTCGCATTCCCCGTAACGACTCAGCCCCAATGCTTCCTCAAACACCTCTACCCATTCCCTCACACCCCGCTGCCAATCCAAGCGATTAGCATGAAAAATTGCCTCCGCCGCATTCCCCACTTCTCGATAATGCCCCTCTAAAACCTCATGAGCTCTGCGAGTTTTCGGATGATCCCGATCGGCATCCAAACGCCGCAATAAATCGTGAATCCGATACCAGTTATCCCCCTGCTTCTGCGATTTCCACACAAAGGAAAAACCCGTCAAAATCTCAAAATTTGCACTGCTTGCTTGGAAGTGACAACCCACTCCCAATTTCACGTACAAATCTTCATCAAAAGCGCGGCAAGCACTCAGCGAATGCACTGCCGATCGCACTTCTCTATCGACATAACTCAGCAACCGATCTGTTAATTCCGCAGTCTTGTTTTCCAACTTCGGAATCCGCGCAAAATCCGACGACAGCAACTCAATTCCCCGCCTTCTTTCCGCCAGCACCGCATCCGCGCACAAACCCAAATAAAACGGATGTACCTGCAAATTTTCCCAATTATCATCGGGATTGACGCTGGCATATTTAATTGCAGCATCTGCCAAATCTGTCTTGTCAATCTTCACTTTGTGCAAGTAATCCCTCGCATCCTCCGGCGACAAATGCCACACCAATTGTGCATCTATATAATCTGCAGGAATCGGAAACTTCGACGCATTCGGCCACCGCAATTGCGTCACCGGACACTCTCGCCCCGCCACAACAACTACAATCCCCAATTTGTAA
>NZ_JAUBQU010000229.1:0-4236 GCF_036701435.1 Microcoleus sp. Pol12A5 | reverse complement strand
GCTTTGGGTATCTCCACGATGGCTTTCAACTTGAACGGTTTCAACTTCAACCAATCGATTATCGACTCTCAAGGTCGCGTTATCAACACTTGGGCTGATGTCATCAACCGCGCTAACTTGGGTATGGAAGTAATGCACGAGCGCAATGCTCACAACTTCCCTCTCGACTTGGCTGCTGGTGAGACAACTCCCGTAGCAATGGTTGCTCCTTCTATCAATGGCTAAGTTTTAGTCTAGATTGACAAAAAGCGCTCCTAGAAATAGGGGCGCTTTTTGTTTGGGAAAACAAAGTTTTATCGGTTTTTTTATAATATTTGCTGGGATTAAGTCTCCACCAACTTCGTTGACAGCCCCACCAATCCGCCACTAGGAGTCATCCCGATGATGTACGCATCAATGTTAATGTTGCCCACTCGGTAAACCTGCAACTGCGAGAGGTTTTGCTTCAACACGCTCACCAAGTTCTGGAACCGCTTCACTGTTTCCCGTTCCTCTTCATCGTGCCAATCTTCTTCTTGAGTGGCGATCGCAAAGAAGTCGTCAACCGTCCGCATTTCAACGGGAGCATCGGGCGGATGTTCGGTGAGTTGCAGAAGTTTCGCTGGGGTAAGCTCTTCCTGTGTCGGCCACCTTACGACCTCAAAGGGAGCATCGGTTTCGCTGAGGAAGAGCAAGCCATTGGAAGCTTGTTTGAGTTGGGTGGCAATCGATTCGGTCATGGTGGCGGTGGTTCCTCTGCTTTACTGTGATTGTACGGTTGGTGTTGGCTGAAACTAAGGACTTTTTGGTACATTCGGATCTTCGCGACAGGTTGAGAGGGGCAATGATTCTCCACCCCGAATTTCGCTAATTCTAGATCGAGCGCTATCTGTCACCACATCCATACAAGCACAACCATACCCATAATAACCATTCGTTTTGACGTACTCTTTCTCGTTATAGGTAGGAAGATTATCCATTCCTTTAGCTTCATACCCCCCTTGCCGCGAGATAATCCACTTACCATCTTTGTCTATTAAATACCAATTTCGAGGCGTGGGATTGTGCAACCACCCACACCTAGTTTCAACTGCTTTAGCGGGAAGCGCAAAGATAAAAATAGATGAAATAATAACGGATATCAAGAATTTTTCTTTCATATATTTAAGTTTATTTAATTTTTACACAATTGTAGCAAATTCATCAACACTGATTAATGCAGGTGAAGCAACAGCCCAATACCGCAGTGCCTACTTGTTCGATTGCGAGAAAAGTTAGTTTCTAAGGTAAATGGTGGGAGAGGGGTTTAGCTTCCATAAAAGTTTGTTGGTAGATTAGTTAATCAAAGTTGGTTAATGTCAGGAAGTTTTCGCCATTGGGAAAATGCAATTTTGAAATACTTTTACTGTAAGGTTTAAAAAAAATCAAGTTTCTAGGTAGCGAAGAAATAAAGACACTAACAAGATTAAATAAGCCCTTCCCTCACCAGGAACCTGTGCGAGCCAAGTAAGGCGAAAATGCTGGCGATGACCAGCGCAGTGGGAGGCTGCCCTCTACCCGATAGCCATGAGCGAGGTGGAAGCGAAACAATCGCTCTGCTCCCTCGTAGTCATTGATTTGGGCTCCTTCCCAAATTACTTCGGCTGTGCCTGTAAGATAGAGCAGGTTGCCCCCATCGAAATCCACAAACAGCAGTCCTGCTCTGGGATTCAACTCTAGGTTGCCAAAGGTATTAAACTGACAATTGCCAGAGAAGTCAGGAACGGTCAGGGTACAGTCATCATCCAGCCGCACAAAGCCTGGTTTGCCACCGCGATGAGAAACATCTACCCCACTAGCAATGCCTGCCGATGTGTTTTGATAAGCGGTTGCAATAAAGAAGGTGTCAGCGGCAGCAATCGTGGCACGTTCTTCCGAGCCGAGCATTGGGAATTGATAGATCGATTGCGGCGTTGCTGAATCTTGCTCAATTAGCTCAAACATCCGAGTTTGAATATATTTGGGACAGTTGCCAAAGCTTTGTCCCACTTGCACTTCAAAACGATCCGAGTCAATTGCTGTGACAATACCGTTCACACGATTGCGACGACGGGTATGGAGCTCAATTCCGAGCAAGCCGATATCGATGCGAGCGGCAAGAGTATTTGTGAGAGGATCGCCAAATAGGGGTTTAGCGCCAATCTGTAAGGTGCGATCGTCTGGCGAAGATAAAAAGCCCGGTTCCCCTACCAAAATGGAAGCCCAGGGGCTGCCTGTCGCATCCACCGTGCCCACAATTATGTAAGGAAGTTGGGGGAAGAACTGCCGAAACTGATCGGGCAGGTATTCCCGAATCATTTGTCGTCCTTGGCTATCCATCTTCGCCTGTGTGCCCATTCGACCTTGAATTGCTAGTTCACCCGCATGAAACGGCGATTCGGTTCTTGTCCACCCTGGGATTGTCATATGTTACCTCTGTTTTTAAGCTGTGTTGGTTCACCTACAGTCCTGCCATTGGGATATAGCCGGGGAGTTGTTTGATGCGATCAATCCAAGTCTGGACGTTGGGATAGGGTGCGAGGTCAATCTTGCCATCAGGAGCCAGAGCAACGTAGGGAAAGACTGCGATATCAGCAATCGTGGGGCGATCAAATTCTAACCAGTTGCGCGTACTCAAATGTTGATCTAATTGAGTCAGGATATTCTCTGCTTGCTGGTGTGCCCGTTCGATATTGATACTGGTAGCCCCAAACAAATAATAAAGTCTGGCATTTTCGGGGCCCTGGCGAATTTCTCCAGCAGTTGTCGATAGCCAGCGAACGACTTGAGCCAACGGGAGTGCATCCAACGGCAGCCAACTATCACCGCCATACTGTCGTGCCAAGTAAACCAAAATAGCTTGAGCATCCGCTAGTTTGGTATCGCCATAGATCAACAAAGGAACCTGTCCAGATGGGTTAAGTGCCAAATATTCCGGCTGCTTATGTTCGCCTTTCATTAAGTCAACTTTTACCCATTCATATTCAATATTTAACAGTCCCAGCAATAGTCTTGGTTTGTAACTGTTACCAGACATTTCGTGACCGTAAAGCTTAATCATGATGTTTCTCCTTGTGAGTGTAAACATGATTGATGGAGGACTGCCACCTTCCCTAATTCACATACGGGTTTGGCAATTTCATCGGCCATACCGACTCATCATAGCTGAATGGTGACGGCTTGATTGTCCACAAATTCCTGCGCCTGCTCTTTGCTCACTCCCAAACGGGTGCAGCCAGGGGTGGGAATCACGCAGGACTAATTGCATTGACTCGAATTTTGCGTTCTTTGAGCTAGAGTATCCAATTGTGGCCAAACGATCGCACGGCAGCCTTAGTAGCGCTATAAATACTAAAGGCTGAGGTGCTTACGGTAGGAGCAATCGAGGCGTTCAGAATAAGAGAAGCGCCCTCTGGCAGCAGAGATAATGCCTTCTGCACGGTAATAGCGAACCTTTAATAAGTAATGGGACATAATTAATGACACACTGATTCTTTGCTAACTTTTTACTATACAAGGATAGTTTTATAGAATTAATTGTGTTCTATAGCAAGCCTAAATTATGAGCATGATTATGAAAAAAGATGAATAACTTACAGGTGCGAAAAAAAAAATAAAAAATTTCCTCATCGACAACCTAATTCCCTAGATGATATTTGGTTACAAGCTAAAAGTTTTTAAGAAAGTATTAGTATTTATTTAGATGTTTTAGATTATCAATACTCCAGACAGTTTGGGGAACGAGACTACAATTTTTACAGCATAAGGATCATAAATAAAGTCCAATTAAATACAACGAGCGGGGTGGAGCTGAAATTGATTTAATTATCCACAGTGGTTCAAAGTTTTACAGAATAAGCCATTGGGCTAGAAAAACTGTCCGGGTCATTGCTCTATAAGGGTGACATATAATATGTTTTGATTTTAATTTTAATTCCGAGGTCTTATGGCGATCGAACTTTCAGGTATAACCTTTCCCGAAAAGGATGATTTGGTCGTCGGGGTGTCTGGGGAAGAAGAAATACTTAATAATGGCTTCACTAATACTCTTACTGGCAAGGACTTAACCCTTGGTAACAGTGAGAACAGTCTCAACAGCACTCCGACAATAATCAGCGGTTTCTACAACAGTGGAACCATAAATACTGGTGATAGTAATGACTTAAGTAGGTGGACAGGAAAAAAATAAACTATGTAACGCTAAGTCTTGAGCTAGCTAGACTTAAACTTGAAACGCTT
>NZ_JAUBQU010000001.1:173095-175304 GCF_036701435.1 Microcoleus sp. Pol12A5 | reverse complement strand
AACTCAATCCATATTGGATTACCTTATTAGAGCCTGAATTCCCCCCATCTCTAGGTTTCTTCAGAACGAAACGCACCGCCACTTTAGAAGAATGTCACTCAAATGCGATTCTCCATCGCGCGGCGATTTGGATTAGGGACAATAACTCGGCATTTAAGTCAACCTAATCAAACGTCAAATGCGATCGCGCTTTCTTATCCCAGATTTCTTTAAGAAGTCCGGGATTTGGGGATAATGATAGAAGAAAAAAAATTCCAATCCGCAATCAAAAATCTACTCATAGATGTAAATCTATGTCTGAAAGTTCCTTTGATAAAACTAATTTGGGTTGGCAATTAGGACAGTCGCAACAGCGATTGCAGGAGAGGTGGGAACTAAAAACTGCCCAAAATATACCGAATGTCAAATTGCCATCTTGGTTTGATTCCTCGATATTGGGTGCGATCGCTAAAGCCACCTTTTGGTTAATTTTAGCATTGCTCGCAGTCTGGGCGAGTTGGCAGATTTAGCAACTGTTACTTTTTTACATTCATAATTTTAAAAAGAGGAATCAAACAACTGATGGAAGTGCGAAAAAAACAATTAAAGATTTGTTAGTAGCAGAGTGGTTGTTGCGATCGCAAAAGTTGCAGCAACAAGGGAAATACCGCCAAGCTTGCCGCTGTCTTTACATGGCGGTTGCAGCGGTTAAATGATGTGGGAACCGCGATTCACCAACCCAGTCGCACTGATGGCGAATATTTGCAATTAATCCAGAAATTACCCCAGCCAGCGCCTTACGAAATTTTGATCAAAATACATCAGCAACTATTTTTTGGGAATAGGGAACCTTCCGCCTCAACCTTTGAAGAGTGTCAGCAAGCTTATCAACCAATTAAGGATTAAGTCGGTAAGCGCAAAAAAACAATAACATCCAATCGATAATTCTAGCGGCATGTTTTACAAAAAATTATTGCCAAAAACCGACCATCTCAAAAACCCCTACCCAATGGCAAATCGCCATCTAATTCTTTCCATATACAAGGGTTCAAGGTCGTACTCGAATAACGCGCGCAGCATCTAAGAGTACGACCTTGAAATGGTTCTATCAGACCGAAGTAGCAAATGGGTTGAAAGCCACGAAACTAGCACTAGCAATGGGATTCGGGTCGAGGTCGCCCACAATCGGCCCTGTGGGTGAATTCCATTAGTTGTCAGTGCCAGCGACTGTCACACAGCGAAGATTTTACCCGCGTACTTCACTTTCTTGAAAAAAGCTGTAGTGAGGAATCAGACTGATAAAAAGCATTTAACTACTTGCGGGGCATATTAGTAGAGCAAGGATTCCTCGCCCTACTAATAGCCTTAGATGAGAGTGATACTTGTTGCCGCTGTACTGCCGAAACTGTAGCCCGCAGTGGGGTTAGCAAGACCTAAGCGCACAATCCCATTATTGGTACTAAATGGGTTGTCTTGAATAGTAAAGGTTTGGCTGAGTTGGCCGTTGGCGAAGGACAACGTGCCGCCAGTGGGGCCGCCCGGGTTAAGCAGGTAGTCGGTACCATATACAGGTGCAGGGCCGGCGCCTGGAGTACCCGCCAGAATAATATAATCAATCGATGCTGCACCTAAGCCGCTTGAGCGGGTAACTGTAACCGTTGTGTTGCCCCCCTGAGTGGCGATCGAGCCGTAATTAGACGCACTATACTGGAAGATATTGCCAGATGCACTGCTGCTACCGTCAATAATGTCTAGTATTGCTGTTGACGGAGTGCCGACGGGGCCGTTGTTGAGATATAGGTTAACACTCTCAGTCATTTCAGGCACAGTATCAGCATTGACAAAGATGTTGAACGTCGTGGAAGTTACCCCAGGGCCAAAGTTGAGTACACCAGCAGTAGACGCATAATCAGCCGCAGTTCCTCCAGTTGATAGGGCGGTGCCGTCAAGAGTACTGTAGCTAATGGTTCCGGCAGCCGTACTGGGGCCGATGCGATTGACTGTCACCGTAGCAAAGCCAGATGATTCCGGAGTGGTGAAAGTAGCCACACTAAAAACAAACTGGGTTGCTGTTGATGTTGCTGGAGTTGGAGTCGGCGTCGGAGTTGTCCCCGGAGTTGGCGCAACATCATTAATCGTCAAAATTGACGGACTACTGACATTGCCACCGAAGAGCACCAAATTCACCGTTTCCGCCGATTCCGAAATCGCATCAGTCAAAGTCGGCACG
>NZ_JAUBQU010000001.1:111678-172995 GCF_036701435.1 Microcoleus sp. Pol12A5 | reverse complement strand
GTGCCACCGCTGCGAGTAACGTTAATCGTCGCCACGCCGCCTTCAGCCACCGTGTAATTTGGTTGGGCGAACTGGAAAAGACTTGGAGACGTCGGAGTCGGAGTGGGCGCCACAGTTGTTGACACCACATCATTAATCGTCAAAATTGACGGATTACTGACATTGCCACCGAAGAGCACCAAATTCACCGTTTCCGCCGATTCCGAAATCGCATCAGTCAAAGTCGGCACGGTGAAACTAGCGGTAGTTTGCCCCGCAGCAAAATTCAACACCCCCGTCACCGAAGTGTAATCTGCAGCAGTGCCTGAACTTGCCGAACCGTCAAGAGTCTGGTAGTTAATCGATGCAGCCGCCGTGCCACCGCTGCGAGTAACGTTAATCGTCGCCACGCCGCCTTCAGCCACCGTGTAATTTGGTTGGGCGAACTGGAAGAGACTTGGAGATGTCGGCGTCGGCGTCGGCGTCGGCGTCGGCGTCGGTGTCACATCAATGCCTTGATATTGAATACTCCGCACTAGGTAGTCGGAACTATCGTTTTTGAAGGAGGTAGCGGCGTAGGCAGCGGTGGGGTTCGCGTAGGCTGTGGCGGAGAACCGCAGTTCGTCAAAAGTAAGGCCGGTGAGAGAGTCTCCTACTATTTGCAATGTGAAATTGCCATCGGTACGATCGCCAATGAAAGTCACTCCATCTGAAGACACACCGAGCGGTTTTGGAGTGGCAGGAGCGCTGAGGCGAGTGATCGTAAAATTGCTGGCCGATACCCGCGCCCCATCCTTAAAGAGTTGCAGCGAACCAACTTCATCGCCTTGATCGTCGGCTGTAGTAGAACTTGATTTGGGAAATAATCCACTGAGGTCGATCGTGGCGCTAGTGATATCTTTATTATCTGCCCATTTCACCTTCAGCACCTGAGATAGATTGGTGTTGGGGTCAAAGTTGATTTCCGCCCGACTTTTAGTGGCGTCGGTAAACCAACCACTATAAGAGCCGTAGACACCAATACCACCGGGACTGCCGTAGCTCAACCCGCTTTTAGAGTCGTTCGTTGCTAACGTGAGGTTGCTGATGGGAGCAGGGTTAGTGTAGTTCGTTTCAAAGCCATCAAAAGCTATCCCAGACAGTTGGATGCCTTGATTCTGGGCGGCATTCGGCCATTGTGCAATTAGCTCACTGACACTGCTGTAATTAGTGCTTGTACCCAAAGAACCAGTGAATGAAGTAGCCATAGCTTCTCCTTTGATGATGAGTAATTAAGAATTAGAAGTGACAGAAAACCAGAGGTTGGGCTTTCTTGTAGCGATCGGTCACTGCAAGAAAAATTTCCTCATACGTGCAGGGAAATCAAGTAAAAATGCTTGCCCAATCAGCATCTGAAGGTATTATTGCCCCTGATAAAATGTTGAGTGTAAATAATTACACCTACTTACACCTATCTACATAGGAATGTTTAACTTTCATCATCAGTAGGTTTGATCCGGAAAAAGTGCGATCTTTTTTTCAGCCCTATAAAAAATGGGTTTTCCACATCTGTAGAGGAGAGCTGAAATCCCACATTCCGGGCCCCAAGAGGCAGCGGTCACTGGTTTAGCGGACAAAAGTGAATCAGCAGAGACACTTATGAGTAAAAATACTCATAATTTTATATGTCTAGGCATAACAAAGTTGGGGATTCCTGAAAATTGAGGTTCGGGCCTAAGTTAAATCTGATTGCCTTAAAAATGCGATCGCTAAAAAACCAAGTTTATTGGTGATCCTTCATGTGATTGACGATCGCTAAAAGATGTCAAATCGGTTCTAGACTACTGCCAGAGTGACAAAATAGGGTTAATCGTACTAAAGCAGGAATTATGCACTTATCCCCCTCTGATTTGTCAGCGGCAACTCTACAATAAACTCAGTTCCTTCGCCAACCTGACTGACGCAACCGATCTTGCCGCCGTGAGCTTGAACAATTACCTGATAGCAGACTGAAAGTCCTAAACCAGTACCTTTACCCACAGGTTTAGTAGTAAAAAATGGATCAAAAATCTTGTCTTGAATTTCCGCAGGGATGCCAGTGCCCGTGTCGCGGACAGAGATTTTTACCCAGTCCGGATCGCTTTGCCAACTGCGGATGGTTAATTCCCCCGGTTTGCTCGTTGACTGGAGCGCATCTAAAGCATTGTCAATCAAATTATAAAATACTTGGTTGATTTGACTGGCATGACATTGGACGGGCGGCAAACTGCCGTATTGCTTGTCTATTTTGATATTGGTTTTTAGCTTATTTTGCAGCATCAAGAAACTGCTTTCTAAACCTTCATTCAAATCTACTGGTTTTAATTCAGCGTGGTCTAAACGAGAAAAATTTCGCAGGGTCATCACGATCGAGCGAATCCTCCCGCTTCCTTCCCGCATTGAATTAAGCAGTTTACCAAAGTCTTCTCGAATGTAATCGAGTTCTAGTTCTTCATTGATTCTGACAATTGCCTCCGCTGCTTCGGGGCAGGCATTACCTACCTGTTCTAGAGCTTCGTTCAACGCTTTAAAATATTCTTGAGCGTGAAACAAGTTAGCGTGGATGAAATTGTTGGCGTTGTTAATTTCGTGAGCAATTCCCGCTACCATTTGCCCCAAACCTGACATTTTTTCGCTTTGAATCAATTGCTGCTGCGCCGATCGCAATTCTTGGAATGCTGCTTGCAATTGCTGGGTTTGAGCTTGAGATTTGACCGCAGCTTCTCGGACTTTGCTGTAAAGTTCTGCTTGCTGAATGGCGATCGCCATTTGGTTGGCTATCTGGGATAGCAACTCCATTTCTTGCCACTGCCAATTGCGGGTATCCCGGCACTCGTGAGCAATCAGCAAACCCCACAGCCTACCGGGAAATTTAGGATTATAGCTTCCGGCTGTTTCGGGCGAACTTTCTTCAGTTCTCGATGTAACAATTGGCACGATCAGATTAGCTTTTACCTGCAAGCTATCTAAGAAATCAACGTGACAAGGCTCTAAACCAGCATTAAAAATATCATTAATGGCTTTGACTCGCCCTTGCTGGTAAAGATCGGCGTAATCTCCGCGGAAACACTTATCCGCCCCCATATCCCCTAAAATTGAAGGCCAAGGGATGACCATATCTTCAACAACAACTTTTCCTTGCCAGTTGTCTTGAAACTGATAAATGATTACTCGATCGCACTGCAACATTTGGCGGACTTCTCTCACCGCTGTTTGTAGGATCGTTTCCAGATCTAGGGTACTGCGAATTTGGTTGCCGATCAGCCGCAGCAGCGATTCTCGTTCGGCTTGGCGCCTGGTTTTGCTATAGAGTTTGGCTTGATTGATCGCGATCGCCAATTGCGATCCTACCCCTTCTAAAAGCTGCCTTTCCCAATCAGTCCATTCCCGTTCGCGATCGCACTGATGCAAGCCAATTATGCCATTCACTTGACCTTGATAGCGAGTAGCTACTGCCAGCATTGACTTAATCTCCAAAGCTTCGGCAATTTTTCGGGTTTGTGGATTCAATCCCGGAAAATCGAGAAACTTCGTCACTGCTAGCGAATCTTGCTGAGACACGACGGCAGCCAAATGCGGGTTGTCAGTCATCGGTACTTTCATACCAAGTTGAATCGGATAGTCCCCCGCGTTGTACTCTCCGCGCGTGACTAAAGTTTTTTCTGTATTTGATTCTTTGACTAAAATGCTCACGCGACTGCATTCTAAGGCTTGCCCCAACAATCGGCAGGCTGATGTCAAAATTTCTTCTATGTCAAGTGTACTGCGAATTTCGTTATTAATTTGGTTCAGCAAGTTTGATAACTGAACTTGCTGCTGCATCTGCACGATTAGGGCTTTTTGTTGGTCTACTTCCGGCAGCGAAAGACTTTCTTCCTGCCTCCAGTTTTCAGATTCAGGCAACCGCGAAGTTACTCTCTGCCAGGGGTTTTCGTGTTCTTGTATTTTTAAAGACATATTTACTCAGGAGTTGTACAGTATTTTGATTGAGTCGGTTTTTTAAACCTATGCTTACCCCGCCAACAGCCCCATCGCAGCTACCAGGACTTTTGGAATATCTTAAGACATTATAAAGGATGCAGCCTGAGCAAAGCAATTATTTGCTTTACAAATATTTATATTTAGCAAGTATGCCCTCTGTCGCCCACAATACTAATTGGCGCGTGGCATGGAACTTGGTCAAATGTCAAATAGAGTTAACCGCCCGCTTAACCGAATAAACTTAATATAAAATCTATCTTTAGTTTAATGTTTGGGCGCGCTCTATCGACATGGAAAACTCAATTCCCGACAATTTTAGTTCGCCACCAAGAACCGACAACCTTATATCTGGATTAATAGGTAAAGACCAGATTAAAATAGCTTTGGCGATCGGCAATTCCCGGCTGCACTGGGGATTATTTGTGGGCAAAACCCTGGAGAAAACATGGGATACAGAGCATCTCAATGCTGATGCTGTTTCCCCGCTCTCCGAGGAGGAAAAGGCAGAATATTTGGTGCAAATAGTAATGAGGTCGATCGAGGAAGTATCTTCTCACAATCTCCTTTGTCTTCCTACTACTCCCGCTTTTTCTAGTCCTCACACACTTTCTTTAGTACCGCTGCCTCTAATTTTGGCCTCAGTAGTTACCCCCCAAACAGCAATTTGGCAGAGTTATCCTAATGTCCGAATTATTACTTTAGACCAGTTGCCGATCGGAGGACTCTATCCTACCCTGGGAATTGACAGAGCTTTGGCTGTACTGGGCGCTGGGAACCAATTGGGTTGGCCAGTTTTACTTATAGATGCTGGTACAGCTTTAACATTTACTGGGGCTGATGTCAATAGGTATTTAGTTGGGGGCGCAATCTTACCAGGTTTGGGTTTGCAGTTATTGTCGCTCGGTAAAAAAACTTCTGCATTACCTTTGATCAGTTTACCACAAAATCTGCCGCACCGCTGGGCGAAAGACACTGCTGGGGCAATTCAAAGCGGAGTTGTGTATGCGACGGTGGCAGGAGTTAGGGATTTTATTGAAGATTGGCGGTGTTTGTTTCCTGATAGCAAATTTGCGGTCACGGGGGGCGATCGCACTATGCTTTTAAAATACCTCACCGCAGCCTTTGCTGATACAGCCGCAGGCTTAATTGACGCACCCGATGCTATTTTTTGGGGAATTAGCTTGTTAATTGTTGACTGTTAACTGTTGACTGTTGAGTGTTACCAATTCCCAATTACAAATTACCAATTCCCAATTCACTTAGCAAATTCCCGAATATACTTAGCAAGAACATCCGGGACTTCCTGCGGCAAATTGCTTTCCCCCGGACTGACCAATTGCAGTTCGGCATTAGGAGCCAGAGCAGTATAGGATTGACAGAGAGAGGAAACTGCGGGAGTATCTTCAGAACCGTGTAACACCAAAACAGGCGCTTTCAGCAAAGGCAAATTCTCATCAACTAACTCCGCTGTAATTTCAGTCCGCCGCCGCTGAAACAGCAACTGCACGGCAACTGGGGACTGCATCAACTGCTGCCTGAACTTTAGCAGTCCGTCAATCTTTTTTTTGCTACCCAGCAACTTAGCAATTGGATAGATCGATCGCAGCAACCAAAAAGCGAGGGGTGGTTGGCCGATCAGCCAGCTAGCCGTCTGCCACCGCCCTCGCCGATTGCCAACCTTGACACCTTCTGGGGCCAACAAGACCAAACCCTGAACTCGATCGGGATATTTGATAGCGTAGCTGGTGGCCACCCAACCACCCAGAGAATGAGCGATTAAATAAACCTCTCGCAGCTTCAAAGTATCGAGGTATTGGGCGAGACATTCTACTTCCAGGTCGATCGAATAATGAAGATTCGGGCGTTCCGAGTCGCCAAACCCCAGCAAATCCGGTGCGAAGCATTGGTAGTAGGGACTCAAATGTTCGATCGTCCTCAGCCACTGACTGCTGTCCTGCCAAGAACCGTGCAAAAATACTAAATTCGGGCCTTGACCGACTTCGTGCCAGAAAATTTGCCCTACAGAGAGTTTGACCCGAGAATTGCGTAGCGGTGAGTACATCCGGTTAAATATTTAGTAATAAAAAGATGATTAATTTAATGTTCAGAGATTGTGAATAAAAGTAGGAAAACAGTGAAAATTAATTCCCCAGTTATAACAGAAAACTTTTGAGGGCGAGGTAATTTCCGACTTTTCTCAAAGTAGGATGCCCCGCCGATTTACGCCAAAGTTGTCAGGCCTTGAAAATAGTCCTGTAAGTGCTGGTCGTTATCGTGGCTGAGGGCACCCTCCGGCAGCGATGCGGGCAAAAAAGCCTCAACCTCACTGACCTCAAGCGTATCCTGAACTTGCATATTGCCCTGCACCTCTGCAGCCACCACGATACAAATCGAGTGCAGGCGAGGGTCTCGATCGGCAGCCGAATAAACACCCACCAAGCGGCGGATTTTGACTAAATCGAGTCCTGTTTCCTCCGCTAATTCCCGGCGCACTGTCGTCGGAATATCCTCTCCCCAATCCACCATACCTCCCGGCAGTGCCCAGCGACCGTTGTCGCGGCGGCGAATTAACACAATTCGTCCGTCAGGCAATACGGGAATCACCGCAGTACCAGTGACGGGATGTCGAAAAATCAGTCCCAGCACAGTTTGTACAATTTGCCACAATCGACGCATAAACTCAAAAGCTTGTTTAGGAGATAGTAATTTCAGGCCTCCTAGCTTGCAGCTCCGGAGTCTTAATTTTTAATTTTTCATTCACGCCAGAGCTCTGGCAAGTCTGCTAGGATCTCAGCCGCGTGAGTTTCTGGTTTGACTTTCCGATAAACCTTTTCAATCCTACCATCTGGGTCGATCGCGAAAGTTGATCGAGTAATTCCCATAAATTCTTTTCCCATAAATTTTTTGAGTCCGTAACAGCCGTAGGCGGTAGCAACTTCGGCGTTTAAGTCGCACAGCAAGGGAAAAGGCAGTTGATATTTAGCTGTAAACTTGGCGTGGGTCCCGGCCCCGTCTGTACTGACGCCGAGGACTGCTATATTGCGCGACTGGTAGTCTGAGTAAATGTCGCGAAAGCCGCAAGCTTCTTTGGTACAGCCAGGGGTATTGTCCCTAGGGTAAAAATAAAGTACAACTCGCCGCCCTCGAAAATCTGCAAGGCTGACGACATTGCCTTGCGCGTCGGGCAGGCTGAAGACAGGAGCTACGTCACCGGGATTGATAGTCATTTGTCGTATTTGTCAAGAGTTTATAGAAATCTTCTGGAAGATTGAAAACATTGCGTCCCGATCGCACCGAGATGCCCACCAGCGACTTGAATCCCGGTGTTCTTTTTTCTGGGTCTTGTACCGGGTGTGCTATGATCGTCATCGGTCTAAAATTGAGTATAACTAGCCAACGTAAAAACTTAACTGGATTAGTTGAGTGCGTAGTCTCACCTAACGGTGTTGCGGTTTAGGAAAGCTAAATTTGAAGAAAACCTAACTACATAAAGAGAACTGATCAAGTACGGTATGGCATACCGGAATTTACGCTTGGGG
The DNA here is from genome assembly GCF_036701435.1 of Microcoleus sp. Pol12A5. Taxonomy (NCBI): domain Bacteria; kingdom Bacillati; phylum Cyanobacteriota; class Cyanophyceae; order Oscillatoriales; family Microcoleaceae; genus Microcoleus; species Microcoleus sp. Pol12A5. The sequence continues at coordinate 165,478 of NZ_JAUBQU010000001.1, read as the reverse complement.
AGAAGACACCTATATTTTGGCTGGAGAAATCCTGTCGCAAGCAAGTGACTTCGCTGAACCAAGAATCTCAGTCACCAAGAGTGCACAGAGTGTCAACCTTAAGAATCCCCGTGCGTGAAAGCCCGGGGACTGTCAATGTTTATTAGTGAGGTCAGAATGGCTAAGCGCCGCAATCTCAAGAAAGAGAAGGCACAACGAAATCAAGCATACGCTCGCAAGTTTCGCAAGCGGAGAAATCAAGATATGTTCTCCAATAAGAGAAGACGATTTGACGGCGGTAACGGCGGTGGCATGGGCGCCATGAGCGGTGGCGGCAGAGACAAAGACATGGCTGCTGCTGAAGATTAATTGAGTCAGGCTATCTGCCGAACTTAGAACCAGAGTGGAAAACACGATCGTTCTAAGGAGAGATAGCCAGCCGGAATTTGTCGAATAATTCAACGATATTTAGGCGATCCGATCGCGCGCAGCGATAAGTGATTTTCTCACTTGTTCAAACCCGGTACCCCCGTAACTATTGCGAGCCGCCACCACTTGCTGAGGTGCGATCGCGCTGTAAATGTCTGTCTCAAAGGCTGGGTGCAAGTCTTTCCACTCCTCAAGTGTCAAATCTTTGAGGAGTTTGCCCCCCGACAGGCAAGTTTTGACGACTTTGCCGACAAGGTTGTAAGCTTCCCGGAAGGGAACGCCTTTGGCGGCCAAGTAGTCGGCTACGTCTGTAGCGTTAGAAAAGTCTTCCGTAACAGCAGCAGCGAGGCGTGAGCCATTAAACTCAATTCCTTCGCGCAACAAAATTGTCATTGCTTCCAAGCAACCCTGTACCGTTCTTACGGTATCAAACAAAGCCTCTTTATCTTCTTGCAAATCTTTGTTGTAGGCCAAAGGAAGTCCCTTCACTACTACCAACAAGGCTTGCAAGTTACCGAACACCCGCCCCGCTTTGCCCCGCACCAACTCCGGCACGTCGGGATTTTTTTTCTGCGGCATGATACTAGAACCAGTAGCGCAGCTATCTTTGAGCGTAATAAATCCAAATTCGTGAGAAGACCACAAAATCATTTCTTCTGACAAGCGGCTCAGGTGCACCATAATCAAGCTGGCTGCGGCGAGAAATTCGATCGCAAAATCTCGATCGCTCACTCCATCTAAGCTATTAGCATAAACCTTGTCAAACTGCAATAGTTCTGCTGTATAATGTCGGTCAATTGGGAAAGTCGTCCCCGCCAGCGCGCCGCAACCCAAAGGCGAAACATTCACCCGCTTGCAGATATCGCCGAGACGTTCCCAATCGCGATCGGTCATTTCAAAATAAGCTAACAGATAATGAGCCAAACTGATTGGCTGAGCGCGCTGCAAATGAGTGTAACCGGGAATTAAAGTTTCCACGTTACGATCGGCAAGATCGAGCAAAACCCCTTGAAATTCCCGCAATTGCTCGCGAATTTCTGCGATGCGATCGCGCAAATACAAGCGAGTATCGGTGCCGGCTTGATCGTTGCGCGATCGGGCCGTGTGCAGCTTTTTGCCCGCATCCCCCACGATCTCCGTCAGTCGCTTCTCTACAGCGAAGTGAACGTCTTCTGCATCAACTCCCGGAACAAAAAGTCCTTGGCGGTATTCGCGGCCGATCTGTTCCAAACCATTGACTAACTGTTCGCCTTCTGCTGCGGAAATAATCCCCGTTTTGGCCAGCATTTTAGCGTGAGCGACAGAACCCGTCAAGTCATACTCAATCAATTCAATATCGAAGCCAATACTAGCATTGAATCGGGCGATCGCCGGGTGCAGCGCCGATTCAAATCTTTGACTCCAAGTTTTTTGTTGTGTTGTCATTGCTCAAGCTAAAACTAGATTGTATCTCTCTTGCAGAACTCTATAAAACCGGTTTGTAGCAAAGACTTTAGTCTTTCCTCCGGTTTGTAGTCAGCACTTTAGTCCTCTATTCCCAATTCGGCAATAAAAAACTCAAGTCCTGACTAACAACTTTTTATACATCTTTTGATCGGAAAAAACTGAAGTCTGGACTACAAAATTGTGAAACTTTTTCTGCATCATAAAGAAGTGAAGTTTGGGCTACAAACCTTTTAAATTCGTTGCCGATACCTTCTTCGACAAGAACTCTAACGAAAAATCCCTTTAAAGAACCAGCCCACAAAAATACCTATAAAAAAAGCTCCTATTTGACCAGTCGAAACAAAATTGTTCCAAGCTTTCTGGAAATTTGTAAAAATTTCGTAACTTTGACCCAAAATCACCGTCGAACTCAAATGAGATTTTAAAACTAACACGTGAGCGACATCATTCCAATTAATCGAATTGGTTAATCCAGCAGTAATTTCCGGTATTAAATTAACTATCATGGTGATTTTCTCCTGCTAAAGGTGTTACCCTAAGTACAACCAGTGTCATGTCATCTTCGTTACGATTGCCGATACCGATAAACTGGTGTACGCGATCGAACAAATAATCCAAAATTTCTTCAGACTGCTGATAATTTTGACAGGCCCACCCAAAAGCTGAGGTCAAGTTATCCTCATCAAACCGATCGCCCCTTTGATTAGCAGCATCGGTAAATCCGTCTGTGTAATAAATAATAGTATCTCCTGGCTGCAATTGCACTTGGGCTTCTTGGTAATGCGAATCAGCATCCAGGCCAATTAACATTCCCTCCAAAGTATCGAGCTGAACAATCGAATTAGTTGCAGCTTGCCACAGCAAAGGCGGGTGGTGAGCAGCATTGCTGTAAGACAAAACGCGAGTTTTCGGGTCGTACTCCGAATAAAACAGAGTCACAAAACGGTGGGAATTTTCCAAATCCGCGTGCATAACCCGGTTTAAATGTTGCAAAATTCTCGACGGCGAGTGGCGGTTCAAAACCTCCGCCCGCAGCATACCCCGTGTCATCGTCATCAACAGGCCCGCCGGTACTCCTTTGCCCATCACGTCGCCGATCACAATGCTCCAGCGGCCCTTGTCGATTTTGGACTTGAGATTTTTAATCAGGGATGGGGGGTTTTCCCCCTCATTCTCCTTGCCGATCGGGTCATAGTCAGCGGGGATAAAATCATAATAATCTCCGCCGACTCTGCTAGCAGTTTGGCAGCGGGCAGCCACGTCAAGACCGGGAATTTTCGGACAACTGCGGGGTTGCAGCCGCAATTGAATTTCTGCCCCGATTTCTAACTCTCTGTCTAAGCGGTCTTTTTCCGCCAACTTAACAGTAAGTTCGTCTTTGCAAATGGCCACAGCTGTTTGATCCGCCACCAACCGAACTAATTTCTGTCTGCTGGGAGTCCAGAGATATTGCGGATCGCTGCTAAAAACATAAAGCCGTCCGCGTTCCAAATTGTTGACTAAAATTGGTGCCCCAAACAAATGAACATCTGGACCCAAATAACGACCGACTTGCAGGTCTAGACTAGAAGTTTGCCCAGAGGTTTCCGAAAACGATGAAGCAGTAGCGCCCGCACCTGCTGTAGCTTGCCTGGTGGCTATTTCCAGCGCTTTTCGCATATCTTGGCACTGCCGTCCTTCCTGACAATGCAACTGCTGGAACCTAACTTGACCGTTGGGTTTGAACAGCACTAAAGCTCCCCCGTCGGCGTCGGTAACGCGAGTCGCCACCAAAGGCACCAACTCCAAAAATTGGTTGAGATTGTTAAAACTTCGCAGGGCAAATCCCAGCGAACCCAACATATCTTGAACGTTGTGCTGATATCGGTGCAAGCGCGCCACCAGTTCTTTGAGGGCAAATACTGGCGTCGCGTCGGTGGAATTGCGACCCGGTGGGCGGTCAGCAGGTTGAGGTGAGGGGCGAGGCAAAGGCACAGCAGTCATTTTTAATTTGTGATTGTCGATGTTAGAAGCAGGAATGATTGAGGACTTACGGGCCACTTGAACAGAAACCCGTTTTTTTCTCGAGCAAGTAGTTTGGTTTGAGCGAGTAAGTTGGGCACTAGGACATTTGTATCAACTTAAATCTAAAATTCTTAAGAAATCTCGTTTATAGCTGAGTCTAGATACCCCCTCAATCCACGCTCCTTGCTCTACTTGGGTGGGCCCAAGACCGCAGCGGATCCCCTTAAGAAGAAGGGGGACTTTGAGCATCTCCTGTCCCACCCGACTATCAAGGGGGCGCCAGGGGGATCGGGAAGAATGTACTCAGACAGCCGACTGATACTAAATTTGAGCTTAATTTGATACGCTTGCTTTGCCTCGCGGTTTGATCCCAACCAAGTAATAACAGAACGAAGGTATTGTTTCTAGATATTTATTTTTCACTCGATCGCTCGTGGCGATCGGCGCAAGTCCTGCGATGCTAGTTTGAGGTTAATAATTTGAGATTTTGAAGATCTGTGTCCGCCTCCCAAAGATGGGGGCGGCTGGCAAATGCCTCATCCATCTAAAATCTAAAATCTAAAATCGAGTAGGGCTTCCACAAATTCGTAACTAGAAAACGGACGCAAGTCTTCGATGCTTTCCCCGACTCCAATAAAGCGGATTGGCAGACCAAGCTGCTGCACTACTGCTAGGGCAACACCACCTTTAGCAGAACCGTCGAGTTTTGTCAATACTACTCCGCTTAATTTTGCCGATTCTGCGAACACTTCTGCCTGTCGCAAACCATTTTGACCCAGTGTGGCATCCAAGACCAGTAGAGATTCTACGGTAGCGCCTGGGGCTTTCTTATCTACAATGCGACGGATTTTACTTAATTCGTCCATCAGATTTTTTTTGTTTTGCAGGCGGCCTGCGGTGTCTACGATCAGCAGTTCTGTGCCTCGGGCGCTGGCAGCGGCGATCGCATCAAACACGACAGCAGCCGGATCGGTATTTTTCCCGGGGTTGGCAATAATTTCGACCCCACTGCGGGAACCCCAAACTTTCACCTGTTCGACGGCGGCGGCGCGGAAAGTGTCGGCGGCGGCAATTAGGGTTTTGTAGCCGGATTTTTGGGCAATATGGGCAAGTTTGCCGATCGTCGTAGTTTTGCCCGCACCGTTGACTCCTACGATTAACCAGATGTTGAAGGTGTCTTTTTCCGGGGCAAATGTCAGGCTGTAGGCGGGATTGCCGGCGGCGGTTTCGGCACAGGGAGCGTCCAGAATGTCGCGCAGGATGGTTTTCAGATAGGCTAGAGCCTGTTCGGGCGGCAGCACTTCTTGTCTGAGTCTTTCTTGGAGGCGACTGATAATGATGTCGGTGGCTGCGACTCCGACATCGGCTTGCAGGAGCAAAGTCTCAATTTCCGCTACCGCGTCTTGATTGAGCGGGCCTTGACCGACGATCGCCTTTAGTCGATTAATTAAGCTGCGACGAGTTCTTTCTAAGCCTTTCCGCAGTTTTTGCAGCCAAGTGATTTCTTCGACGGATACTTGGTCTGGTCGGCGGCCTTGACTTGCTAAGATTTCTGAGGACCACAGGAAGCCTTCGTCAAAGGCGAAACCGGGAATTTCTTCGATAATTGCCGCTCTCTCGGCGGCGGCTGCAATTACTTCTGGTTCTTCAAGGGCTGTTTCTTTGAGACGTTCGATGCGCTCCATGCGATCGGCCTGAGCTCTGGCCCAAAACGGCAGGGCTTCGGCTGCTTCGCCCTCGGATGCCAGTGATTCGGTTTCTACAACCTCTGTTGCAGGTTCGGCAATTTCTATATTTTCTGCTGTAACTTCTAATTGTTGAGCAATAGGTGCAATGTCGATCGCCCCCGCTGTTGGTTGCAGAGTTTCTGCAATTTCTGCTGGCTTGGCTGCATCAAGTTCTGAAAGTTCGGTTGCTTCAACTGTTGCTGGTGCTGCAACTTCTGGAACTTCTGGAACAGTTGGTGCTGTGGGTGCTGGTTCAAGTTCGATCGGCTCGGTTGCTTCAATAGTCGCAGGTTCTGCAACTTCTGCAACTGCTGCGCTTTCTGCTTCGGCTGCTGGAACATCAGGCGCTGCAATCTCAGAAACTTCTGTTTCGGGTTTTTGCTGTTTTTGAATATTTTTGTAAGCAGCTTTTGCCCAATTGAGATAATCTTCGGCTACAGCAGGAGAGCCTTGCTCTGTTGCATCTGTTTGAGGCTCAACCGATGGGGATTTTGCCGACTCATCTTGCTGCTGTTGGGGGTTTGCCTCTGTTTCTGAAGATTTGCTTTCGCTGTACTGGCGACGAAACCAATTAAATACCATAGGAAATTGGGAATATAGTTATTAGTCCTTAGTTTAGAGCGGATTGCGAATTGCGGATTGTGGATTGCTAATGACTCTGGGTAAGGTTCGTGCCTCGGCGTGCACCCTCCGGGTAAGGTACTCACCAAGCACCCGGAGGACTGAGGACTAAGGACTAGGGACTAACAACTTCTGCATTGATTTTATCGACTACTCGGCGGAGGACTCCGTTGATGAAGCGATGTCCTTCGTCGCCGCTGTAGCGTTTTGCGAGTTGGACGGCTTCGTTGACGCTGACTTGTTCGGGTAAGCCGAGATATAGCATTTCGGCGATCGCGATTCTCATGATATCTCGATCGATCCGGGGCAACCGTTCTATTTGCCAGTCTACAAGGGCTTCCGAGAGCAATTCATCAATTTGAACACGGTTGGCGCTGACTTTCGTCAGGATTTGCAAAGCGTAGGTGCGGACATCTTGCTGGTTGGCTAGCTGGATCAGTTCTGGAAACTCCATTGCTGAACCGAGACGGTTGATGGCGGTTTGGGTGAGTTCGACTGCTTCCCGCACCATTGCTCTAGCACTTTGTATATCGGCTGCGCGGATTTCGCTGGCCAGCAGTTTGTCGCTACTCAGCTGCACTTCGGATGCGGCTGCTTCTAGGGATTCTTGAACTTCTGCTGTCAGGGTGCGGATGGCGGCGAGGAGAACATCTTGCAGTTTCTTGGCTTCTAAGAGTTCTGGATTCGCCGGCAGTTGGCTGATGCCGAGGAGTGCGAGTTCGCGTGCTGTTTCGCGGGCTTTTTTCATAGTTTTTAGATAGGAATTGGGACTTTAGGAATTTGGGAATTTTTGAGATTGCTAGGCGCTGGTTGAGAGCATAGACTTGGACTTTAGCAGAAAAACTCGCAAAAAACCCGCCCTGAGCCACTATTGTTTCTGGGTAGGTTTTGGACAAATATTATCTGTTATTGGGAAAGTAAAGTTTAGAGTTTCAAACCCGCTAACAATGGGGAGCATCTGAGTTTTGCTTTTACAGGAGAGCAAACGGGACGCCCACTATATGTATATATGTAGCGGGCGTCCCGTTTGCTCTCCTAAAAAACGCTTTTTACTCTCATTAATATGCTCTCTAAAGCTGACCTACAGATTAATGTCTTGGTTCACTCTTCTTCAACTGGGACAGGCTGGTATCTTGATTCGGATACCAAGGGTTCGAGTGTTTTGCCCTTGATTTTTTCAGGGGTTACTGCAATTGAGTTGTTGGGGTTGACGATGCCGCCAGAGATGATGACTTTAAAGGCATCTTCGATCGACATTGACAAATTGACTAAATCTGCCTCGGGAACTATAGCGTACCATCCGGTGGTGGGGTTGGGAGTGGTGGGGATGAAAATACCGATCGGGGTTTCACCGGAAAGGTGAGGCGGGATATCGTTACTCTCGATCGTACCGGTCACAAATGCTAAAGTCCAGATTCCCCGCCGGGGATATTCCACTAACACCACGCGGCGAAATTTGTCGTTTGAGTTGAGGAGGGTTCCCAGCAGTTGTTTGAGGGTTTTGTAAACCGAACCGGCTAGGGGAATTGCTTGCAACAGCCGTTCGCCAAAGTCTAGCAGCCACTTGCCGAAAATGTTGCGGGCCATTAAACCGATGACTAAGATGCTCAGCAGGGGTACAGCCAGACCTACTAAAAGATTTAGCAGATTCACCAAAATTGGGTGGAGTCCGTCAAAAGGGTTGATCTGCTTGGGAATTTTGGTGAGAAAATTGATCACCCAACTGGCGACGGTAATTGTCAGCCAGATGGTGGTAGCTAAGGGTATCACTACCAATAGTCCTGCGATCAGGTCGTTTTTTAAGTCTTGTTTGATGCGTTGGAGCACGGCGGGTCAAATCTCCTCGTAACTGGTTGCCAATAACCTGAATAAAGCTGAGACTAAAGCAACTGCACGGGCTTTACTGGAAGTCACCATAGACGATCGTCTTCAATTTTGCTAAACCCTACCCTTTCTGAGGGGGAAGAGTTAGGGATCGCCGGTGCTGTACCTCTATTTTAAAGAATTATTGCAAGTTGGCGCTTGGTTTTAATATATGCGGGCTGTGCAGCAGCTCACCGTATTGTATATTTTAAGACACTTTGGGTCGGTTGAATCAATAAGCCGATCGGTCAGAGGCAGCCAGGGAGTGGAAGTGTAGGGAGTCCAGACAAAATTTTCTGGGATTTGTATAGGAATTTAATTGGTCGATCGAGCTTTCTCAGATTTTCGGCTGGGTGGCACTTCCTTGTACCGAATTCAGTGGAATTTCGGCAGGTTGAGTGCAGCGTCTCTGACAAAATCTATCTTTGGATAGATGCAGTACGACTATTTTTGAGTACAAGGGGATTTTTGATGGCGACAGAGATAAACAAAGCAACAGTTGCCAACCATGCAACAGTTGCATGGTTGGCAAATCCGGCAAAAAGTAAAGCAGACAGACCAGCAACTTTGACTTTTTTGACAGGATCGATCGATATTCAGGAAATAAGGGCAGAATTCAACCGAATTCGAGCTTGAGAGGAGCGGCAAAGCAATATAGAATTAACTTGGGCATCACTACAAAAAAATAATCTGCCAAACGAGGTAGCAGTAGTTAGTAGCAAGCGAGATAAATTACTACATAGCTAGTTTTTTATAGCCAGAAGCGCGAAACTATTTGTTTAACAGGGTAGAGCTAAACTGCTGCATAGAAGCAAGACTCCAGCGATGGCGATTTCTTGGAAGCCGACGAAAGTTAATGAAAAACAAGCGTACTAGCGGCTAAAGTCAGAGCGGGGATTTACCTCGCTGCAAGCAGCAATAGAATTGATTAGAAGCTAGGATTGAGATATGAATGCTCAACTCATTAAACCAATTGATTTTTACATTTTTTTATGTCATTAAAAACGCAAGACTTTTTTGGGCTTCACTGAACCAGCCGCAGCCCGATCAAATTTTGTGTCCGCTAATTAATATTTAAGTAAAAGGAATTTTTGTGAAAACGCTCAGTATCCTCTTAGTAGAAGACAGTCCCCTAGATGCCGAACTGATTGAGGCATATCTAATGGATGGCGGGCTCCAATTTTCTCTGGTGTGTGTGGAAACTCGAGAAGACTTTGCTACGGCGCTGGAAAAACAACGTTTTGACATTATTTTGGCAGATTATATGCTGCCTTGTTTTAACGGGATAGCTGCGCTGGAAATCGCCCACACTACTTGTCCGGGAGTGCCGTTTATTTTTGTTTCGGCTACTTTAGGCGAGGAAGTGGCGATCGAAACTTTGAAAAGCGGCGCTACTGATTATGTTCTCAAACGCCGTTTGATAAGGCTGGTGCCGTCGATTGAGCGGGCCCTGCGGGAAGTTCAAGAACGGAACGATCGCAAGCAAGCCGAAGCACAGCAGCAGGAAAGCGAGGCTCGATTTCGGATTATGGCAGATACCGCGCCGGTGATGATTTGGATGTCCGGCACTGACCAACTTGGCGATTACTTTAACAAAGTTTGGCTGGAGTTTACCGGTAGAACTTTGGAACAAGAAATGGGCACGGGTTGGATGGAAAACTTGCACCCAGATGACTTGCCAGAATGTCTGGATATTTACCAAAAAGCCTTCGACGCTGGCAGCGAGTACCGGATAGAATGCCGTTTGAGGCGTTATGACGGGGAATACCGCTGGGTTTTGGGTACAGGCGTACCTCGGTACAGGCCCGATCGCACTTTTGCAGGTTACATCGGTTCTTACATCGATATTAGCGATCGAAAACTGGCCGAACAAGAACGCGCTGCGGCTTTGTCCCGCGAACAAGCAGCGAGGTTGCAAGCAGAAGAAACTGCTAAAGCGCTGCAATTGGCAAACGATAAAGTTACAAACATTCTCGAAAGCATTACCGATGCTTTTATCGCTGTTGATTTAAATTGGAACTATACCTATGTGAACCACCAAGCTATTGAGCTGTTAGGCCGACCAAAAGCAGAACTGATTGGTCAAAAAATTTGGGATATATTTCCCGGTGCTGTTGATTTACAGTTTTACAAAATGGCTACCAAAGCATTAGCAGAAAAGGTAACAATCGAGTATGAAGAATTCGTACCGTTATGGAAGAAGTGGTTGAAGATGCGTTTTTATCCTTCCGATTCGGGTTTGTCGGGTTACATCCAAGATGTTACAGATCGCAAGCAAACAGAAGCTGCACTCCAAGCTAGCGAAGAAAAGCTGAGAATGTTAGCCGAAGCTAACTTGATAGGAATTATTTTCGGGGATGTTAACGGTGGCATCATCGAGGCCAACGATGAATTTTTGCGGATAATTGGTTACACGCGGGAACAGTTGCAGCGCGGCGAATTAAACTCGATTGACATCACACCGCCGGAGTACCAGTCTCTCGACAAGAAGGGGATGGCAGAGGCACAAGCAACGGGGGCTTGCACTCCCTACGAAAAGGAATTCTGGAGGAGAGACGGCAGCCGGATTCCGGTGTTGATCGGATATGTTTTGCTGGCCCAAAAGCGGCAAGAATCTGTGGCTTTTATTCTCGACTTGACGGTTGGCAAGCAGTTGGAAAGAGAACTGCACGATCGAGCCCAGGAATTGGCGCGCGCGAACCGGATTAAAGACGAGTTTCTAGGAACTTTGTCCCACGAATTGCGGACGCCGCTGAATGCGATGCTGGGATGGGCACAACTGTTGCGAAACCGCAAGTTTGACGAAAAAACGACTGTTCGGGCTCTGGAAACGATCGACCGCAATACACGATCGCTGGCAACTCTGATCGAGGATTTGTTGGACGTGTCGCAGATTATTACTGGCAAACTGTCGCTGAATTTGCGGTGGGTGGATGTAATTTCGACTGTTGAGGCTGCGATCGATACTCTGGCGCCCGCGATTGCCGCCAAAAATATTGAAATTGTGACGGATTTCGACCCAACTACCGGGCGGATTTTTGCCGATTCGGGCCGGTTGCAGCAGGTAGCCTGGAATTTGCTGTCGAATGCGATTAAGTTTACTCCCGATGGCGGACAGGTGAAGGTGGCCGTGCGAAAGATGCAGGGGACTTTGGCCCATGAGGAATCCGCTTGCTGTAAAAAATTGTCGCCCGCTACTGTGGAAATTGAGGTTAGCGACACGGGACAAGGGATTTCAGAAGAGTTTTTGCCGCACGTTTTCGAGCGGTTCAGCCAAGCGGACAGCTCTACAAGGCGATCGTACAACGGATTGGGTTTGGGTTTGGCCCTAGTGCGGCATTTTGTGGAAATGCACGGGGGGACGGTGCAAGCCGAATCGGCCGGGAAGGGAAAAGGGTCGAGGTTTTTAGTGAGATTGCCAATTCAACACCTTCCTGGCGACGGCGGATTTTCTGTTGCCGGACTCGGGGAGTTGGCGATTCCTCTAAGCAAGGCGCGAGCCCCTGTAAAGGAGTCTTTCGTCAACAGCAATCTTTCAGGAGTGCGGGTATTGGTGGTCGATATCGACGCGGATTCCCTGGATTTTGCCTCTACCGTGCTCGAAGATTGCGGGGCCCAGGTGGAGACTGCTAGCTCTGGAAAGGCTGCGTTGGAGGCGATTGAAAGGCTGAATCCGGATGTGTTGGCGATCGATATCGGGATACAGGCCCTTGACGGAGAGGCTCTGCTGCAACAAGTGCGATCGCGGATGGTGGACAGGGAAATTCCGGCGTTGGCCTTCACGGCGGTTGGTAGGGTAGAGGAACGGATACGGGCACTGCAGCAAGGTTTTCAAATTTACGTGCCCAAGCCGATCGAGCCTGCTGAGTTGGTCGCGGTGGTGGCAAGTTTGGCGGCGCGATCGAAGATTTTAGAGGTTAGATTTTAGATTGAGTGGGTTTGCAAACTTTGAGGACGGAGGTCGTGACTACAAACCAATGTTCTTGCATTGGAGCGATCGGATAATAATTCTTAGGCCTAATGCCAACTGGTAGATTAAACAAAAATATGTAGTTGCGCTTGTACGCTATTTCCTAAGCTAAGAGGGCACAAGCGCAACTACACACTTAAAATTTAAGCTTTATTTGTGACAGTTTGCCTGAGTCCTAATCCTGCCAAAAAAATTTTCGGTATGAATTAGACTTAGAGCTAATTTGTCAAGACCCAAAAGTTATAAATTTAATTTAGGTCATCGTGTGTAGTTTTTGATACTGATAGCAGTTTCTAAAAGGAATGCAACTGTAGACAAGTTCCAAACCCCGATCGTCATCTGTAGTCCAACTTCTCAAATCTCAAATCTCATATCTCAAATCTCATATCTCAAATTGTAGAAGGTGCAAGGACGATCGCGTTTAACAGTCTCTCCTAAAATATCAAGTTCAGCAATTAGCTGCTTCATGAAGCATGACTCTTAGTGACACTTACAATTAACCTAATTTGTCATACCCCAAAAGTTATAAATTTAATCTAAGTCAAAGTTTTTAGCTTTTGAGCAGAGGTGCAGTGACGATCGCCCCTAACACTATTTCCTCAAATCTCAAGTTCAGCAACGAGATGCTTCATTAGAAAAATATTCGGCCGGCGTAAATGCTTCTAAAACTCCTATACTGCCCGCCGTGCAAGGTTTTTTAGGTTTTGGGATATGGACTCGCCGCCAACTTTCCACTATCGACGGTTAGATACCAATTGCACCCGGCCGGCATCCATTTCATCCATTAATAACTCTAAAGCCTCATAATCAATATCCGAGATGTACCCCAAACGGGTGAGCTCGTAGTTGATTTCGTTTTCAATGTCAGGCGTCAACTGCTTAATGTAGAGGGCTTTTTCTACAAGTTGACGAATAGCATGAGTTGCTTGCATAGTAAGTCGGAGAACTCCGTACAGTTTAATTTTCATCTGAAGTGTCGAGCAAACAGGTGATCTAGATCAGAACTAATAAGTGATTTAAATTACATTGTTCAGTTTTATCTAACAGCTAGGGCAAAGTCGATCGTAATTTTTAGAGTTACCAAGACTCAAGCTGCTGGCATTAATAAAAAATAGTATAGTAGCTTACGTTTCCTGCCCAAATCTTACGCAAAATTTCATAAAAAAGAGGCAATAAATAAAGATTCAGTAAAACTACTGAAAAAACTGGTCGATTTCCCTCAGAGCAAGTTAGCCTCAGAGTAATCAAGTAGGTTTAGGCTTACACCTGTCCAGCACAGTAGTTGAAAATACGTAGCAACCATAGGTTTGACATATGCAGACACTTCTTGCCCATAAACCAATTACGGTGATTCGACCCCTAGACCACCTGAATGCAGCCACCTGCGGAGAATTCGGACGGCAACTAATGACAGCAATTGCAGCCCCTGGGGTGGTAGCGGTACTCGTAGATTTGGGCGCAGTAAAATTTATTGACAGTGCCGGTTTGATGGCATTGGTTTCGGGCCTCAAACAGTCGAAAAAAATGGGGCGCAGGTTTAGTCTTTGCTCAGTATCTCCCGGGATTAAGATGATTCTGGAACTCAGCCAACTCGATCGAGTGTTTGAAATATTTGAAAATGTCGATAGCTTTGAAGCCGAAAACTCCTGCGTAAACCAGCACTGGTAGAGGTGACTCCTAGGCGAAAACAAGCAACAAAACACAGCAAATTCGGTTAAATGCCGGAAAAGACAGGCTACTGTCGTTGGCGTGTTGGCAGATTTTAAGGTAGGCTGCTTAAGAGTCGCAAATATTTAGCGAGTCGAGCCGTGGCAGTAAAAGTCGAAGAATTACTTACAGCAGACATTAATCAGCCTGCTCGTTATCTGGGAAACGAATTGGGATCTACGCACAAGCCTTGGGACGAGGCGTTGGTGCGCTGGGTTCTCACTTACCCAGAAGTTTATGAAGTTGGTGCTTCCAATCTGGGACACATCATCCTTTACAACATTTTGAACGCAGGGCCGAGACAGTTGTGCGATCGAGCTTATTTGCCCGCACCAGACTTGGCAGCAAAATTGCGATCGACCAAAACTCCGCTGTTTGCCGTAGAATCGAGGCGATCGCTCACAGAATTTGATATTCTGGGCTTCAGCCTCAGCTACGAACTCGGAGCCACAAACATTCTGGAAATGCTGGATTTAGCCGGCATTCCCCTAACTTGGCAAGAAAGAGCGACAAATCCCCAAAACGCTGCTCAAATTCCGCTGATTTTTGCTGGCGGGCAAACGGCAACTTCTAACCCCGAACCCTACGCGGACTTTTTTGACTTCATCGCTTTGGGAGATGGAGAAGAGTTGCTGCCAGAAATTGGCTTGATTTTGGCAGAAGGCAAAACCAATAATTTGAGCCGAGAAGCATTGCTGCTGGATTTAGCGCAAATTCCAGGCGTCTACGTCCCGCAATTCTACGATATGGCGGCCGACGGTTCTGTTCATCCCAACCGCCCGCAAGTTCCAGAACGAATTCTGCGCCGCGTGGCAACTCCGATACCAGCTTATTCGATCGGGCTGGTTCCCTACGTCCAGACAGTACACGACAGGCTGACAGTAGAAATCCGCCGGGGATGCACCCGCGGCTGTCGCTTCTGTCAGCCGGGAATGCTGACTCGTCCCGCGCGCGATGTCGAACCGCAGCAAGTCGTAGAGGCGATCGAACAGGGGATGCAAGCCACCGGTCACAGCGAGTTTTCCCTGCTTTCCCTGAGTTGTTCCGACTATCTGGCACTCCCGGCAGTCGGGATGGAAATCAAAAATCGCCTGAAAGATAAAAATATTTCTCTGTCTTTACCCAGTCAGCGGGTAGACAGATTTGACGATAATATTGCCGACATTCTCGGCGGTACGCGACAAGGCGGTTTGACTTTTGCCCCGGAAGCGGGTACTCAGCGGATGCGCGACATCGTTAACAAAGGTTTGACAAACGAAGAATTGCTCCGGGGTGTCAAAACTGCGGTCGATCGCGGCTGGGATAAAATCAAGCTGTATTTTATGATCGGTTTGCCCGGAGAAACAGATTTTGATGTTCTGGGCATCGCCGAAACAGTCCGCTGGCTGCACCGGGAATGCAGGGTGGATGGCCGCCGGGGACTGAATTTTAACTTGACAATTTCTAATTTTACGCCTAAGCCTCACACTCCTTTTCAGTGGCACTCGGTTTCTACTGCTGAGTTTTCCCGCAAGCAAAAACTCCTGAAGGGAGAATTTCGAGGGATGCGGGGCGTCAAGGTGAACTACACTGATGTGCGAATTTCGGCAATGGAGGATTTTGTCGGACGGGGCGATCGACGTTTGGCTGCTGTAGTCCGCCGCGCTTGGGAACTTGGCGCGGGTATGGATGCGTGGTGGGAAAGCTTAGATCAGGCTTATAAAGCTTGGACTCAGGCGATCGATGAATCCGGTCTTACCTGGAAATACCGCCAAGTCGAAAGCGGCGAGTGGAATCTTTTTGAGAAGGAAGAAGGAAGTTCGGCAACGAGCACTGTACAAGATGTAACGGATGTCAGTCCGAGGTTCGTCGGAAGAAGGAAGTCGGAAGAAGGAAGAGAAATCAAGGAAGATTTTCCCAATTCTTCGGATCTCCCCCTCTCCCTCTCCCCCTCCCCCTCCCCCTCTCTCCCCCTCTCTCTCGATCGGGCCCTGCCTTGGGATCATTTAGATACGGGGATCGACAAAAACTGGCTGAAAATTGACTTGCAAAAGGCTTTAGAAGCAGCGACGGTTCCCGACTGTTCCTTTGAAGGGTGTTCGCGCTGCGGGGTGTGTGGCACCGATTTCGGACACAATGTGGTTGTGGATGCGCTCCCAATTCCTGAGTTTGCTGGGGAGTTCGTGCCGAATACGGAGCGGAAACAGCGTTTGCGGGTTTGGTTCGGGAAGGTGGGCGATATGGCTTTGGTTGGTCATTTGGATTTGATCCGATTGTTTGATCGAGTAGTCCGCAGAGCTGATTTGCCGATTTCGTTTACCGGCGGGTTTCACCCGAGCCCTCGGATTTCTCTGGCAAATGCTCTGCCTCTGGGTGTTACCAGCACTGGGGAAATTGCCGACTTTGAGCTCACTGAGTCGATCGATATTGAGAGTTTTCGGGAAAAGTTGGTGGCTAAGCTGCCGGAAAATATTCCGATTTACAAGGTTGAGTCGATCGATCTCAAGGCTCCTTCTGCTAACCAGTTGTTAGAAGCAGCGGAGTACGTGATTACTGTGGCTGTAGGCGGCTCCTTGACAGAAAATGGTGAATTAGACGGGGAAAATTCTGCTCCTGTCCCCGTGGCTCCTGATGCCAACTGGGAAGCTTGGGTCAAGACGATCGCCGAAACCGAGGCTTTTTGGCGGGTGCATACTACTAAGTCGGGAAAGACGCAGGATATCAATTTGCGCCAAAGGCTGCACAAACTAGAACTTGTACGGCACAAACCAGACAGCAGCACCTCTGCTAGGAGTGCTACATCCGAAGGTAGAGCCGTCTTGCGCTATACCGGCAGTTGTCGCAGCGACGGCAACGTGCTCAAGCCAGAACATATTGTTTTCATGCTCGAACAAGTCAGCCAGCAGGAAATTCAGCTTCTGCAGGTTGAGCGTAGTCAGCTAATCCTGGGTTATGGTTAAAATAGGGGAGCTGTGGTGGAATATTTCACCTTCGGCTCTCGATCGGGATGTGTCGTTTCACGCTATAATCGCTTGTTATGGAAGCCGCGGCGGCTCGAGCGCTTTAGTCGCTCGCCGCCCTCGTCAACCAGCAACGCGGGCTGGGTGCAAATTGCTTCTGTTCAAGACTTCAAGCCTTTTTGTTGTACATTCACGGGCTAAATCTAGCGCCAAACCTGCAGGAGCGGGGTCTGAACCAAATTTAGCGATTAATTTCGATCGATCGACTGGTTGTCGGTGGTCGGCTTATTCACAAATCTCACGGTTCAAACCGCAGAGCGGGTATTCAACAATAGATGTTTTTGACGGGTCAAAAAACGGAGATAAGCCCCCGACTTAAGTCGTGGAGAACCAAAAATTTTAGATGTGACACTTTAGTTCAATCTCCCAGGTTCATCTGTGGAGTAAATCTAAAATCTAAAATCTAAAATTTAAAATCTAAAATCGACTGACCCGTCAAAAAACGGAAATAAGCTAAGCCCCCGACTTAATTCGTGGAGAACCAAAAATTTTAGATTTTAGACTCTAGTTCAATCTCCCAGATTCATCTGTGGAGTAAATCTAAAATCTAAAATTTAAAATTTAAAATTGACTGAACCGTCAAAAAACGGAGATAAGCCCCCGACTTAATTCGTGGAAAACCAAAATTTTAGATTTTAGACTCTAGTTCAATCTCCCAGATTCATCTGTGGAGTAAATCTAAAATCTAAAATCTAAAATCTAAAATCGACTGACGAGGTTTTAGGGTTGGCAGGGGCGGAGGTTGCAGTCGAATGCCAAGCTGGGGTATGTTGAGTGCGATCGCGCAAGAATTCAACAAAAGTCTAAGCGCTTTCACTCCTACCTACTTTCGCTCAAAACCAGCCCTCAACCACCACGCAAGCGGAGTTATCAGTTCGGAGTGTTAAGTTGTGTGTTAAGAAATTGGTACGGTGTCAATGAATTTATTCGCTGAGTTCAAAGGAAGAGTTGTAAGTGTTGAATTTTGAGTATTGATTTCGCAATTCTCAACTCAAATCTCAATCTGGCTAACTCGATAAAAACCTCCTTATTTCTATCTCTCAGATTTATCTGCTGAGCATAACTCATAACTCTGTACGGGCGGGTTTAACTACTTTATCTGTAACAGTTAACACTGAACAGTGAACACTGAACAGTTAACAGTGAACGGTCAACAGTTAACTTTCCTTCCACCCTGCACCAACTCACAGCTAATAACTCTTCAAGCTACTACTAATTACAGTCTAAGTTCAGAGGCACTATGAGTGCGTAAGTGTCTCTAACTTGCTGCCAGTTTTTTGAGGAAATTGAATGACAAAGCAGATAGTTATAGCAGAGCAGCATCGCATTGCTGCCGTCTTTTCAGAAGATCAAATCCAAGAACTTGTGGTAGCCACAGGCAGCCACCAAGTCAGTGACATTTACTTGGGAATTGTTGAAAATGTACTGCCTGGGATAGATGCGGCGTTCGTCAATATTGGCGATCCAGAACGTAACGGGTTTATGCACGTCACAGACCTCGGCCCGCTGCGCCTTAAACGCTCGGCAGGAGCAATTACAGAACTCCTGACCCCCCAGCAGAAAGTGGTGGTACAGGTAATGAAAGAACCGACGGGCAGCAAAGGCCCCCGGCTGACAGGCAACATTACCCTGCCGGGCCGCTATTTGGTACTGATGCCCTACGGCAGGGGAGTCAATCTCTCGCGGCGGATCAAGTCCGAAGCCGAGCGCAACCGCCTCAGAGCCCTGGCTATTTTGGTGAAACCGGCCGGGATGGGGCTGCTGGTACGCACTGAAGCTGAAGGGATGACCGAAGAAGCGATCATGGAAGATTTGGAAGTCCTCCAAAAACAGTGGGAAGCCGTTCAACTCGAAGGCGGTACTTCGCGGGCGCCGGCACTGCTCAACCGGGATGACGATTTTATCCAGCGGGTGCTGCGAGATATGTTCAGCGGTGACGTGAATCGGATTGTGGTGGACTCGCAAAATGGAATTAAGCGGGTGAAGCAGCAGTTGATGAGCTGGAACGGCGGTAAACTTCCTGCGGGAGTTTTGATCGACCACCACCGAGAGCGCGCCTCGATTTTAGAATTTTTCCGGGTTAACGCTGCGATTCGAGAAGCCCTCAGACCAAGGGTTGATTTGCCTTCGGGCGGTTATGTGATTATCGAGCCGACTGAGGCGCTGACGGTGATAGATGTCAACTCTGGCTCGTTTACTCGATCGGCCACGGCTAGGGAAACGGTACTCTGGACAAATTGCGAAGCAGCCACGGAAATTGCTAGACAACTGCGGTTACGCAATATTGCCGGGGTGATTATTGTTGACTTTATTGACATGGAATCCCGCCGCGATCAGTTGCAGGTGCTGGAACATTTCAATAAAGCTCTCAAAGCTGACAAAGCTCGACCGCAAATCGCTCAACTGTCGGAATTGGGGCTGGTAGAACTGACTCGCAAGCGCCAAGGTCAAAATATTTACGAGTTGTTTGGTCACAGTTGTCCGACTTGCAGCGGGTTGGGTCATCTGGTGCAACTCCCCGGAGAAGAAGACTTCGCCGCAGCGGTGCGGGAATCGGGCGATCGCACCGTTGCTACGTCGAACCGCGTTTTGTTGAATTTGCCCGAAGGATTGGAACGCCGCAGCTTGACGCCTGTGGCGGCTGCAACTCCTGCACCAGTGCGGGAAGAACGCCCCCCCGAACCTGCTCGGGCTGCTTGGGAACCTCAGAGCGAAAGTGTGGATTTTGAGACCGGCAGCAACGCCTCGCCTTTGGACTTGCTCAACCATCCCAGCTATCAGGATTTGGGGAACGGAACTAGACGCCGCCGCCGCCGCCGGATTGGCGAAGAGCCTTTTGCTCTCCCGGCGGAGGAGGAACCTGTACGTAGCAAGTTGCGGCTGCCGAATACTTCGAGCGCGCCCGTCGCGGATACGCGATCTGAGTATCTGGCACCCCCCGGCATCCGGGCGGCTTCGGAGGGCTTCGGGCTGGTGAATATGGCGACTGTTGGCAGGCGCGAGGATTTCGATCGCGTGCGTCCGGCTAAGTCTGAGTTGATGAAGCCGATGGTGGAGCCTCCAGAGGTGATTTCGGTGGAAATGACGGCGGAGGAACAGGATGTTTATGCTCTGATGGGGGTTTCTCCTTTGGTGCTTACCGATCGCAGCGTGAAAAATCCTAAGAATGCGATCGTTTCGGTGACTCTCCCGGGAGCGGCCCCGAACAAGCCGCCTTTCGAGCAGCTCGAATTTGAATTTGAAGCGACGACGCCTGCACAGAATGTTGAGGAACGGGATTATTATCCAGAAAGGTCGGTAGTTGAGCCTGTTTTTTCTGAGGAGGATGATGATGATGATGAAACCCAAATTTATGGCGAGAGTTTGATCGACGAAACTGATGATTTTGATCGGATTGAGGAACCCAGCGATGTGATGGGCGAATCTTATGAACCGACGGCATCCCATGAGGCGATCGCACTCAATGAGCCGATCGAATCCAATGAGCCGATCGAACTCAATGAGCCGATCGAACCCACCCAACCCAGCGAACCCAGCGAACCCGAGGAGCCTGCTATCAACCGCCGCCGCCGCCGCCGCTCGTCAGCCGTTGTGGATGAGTGATATATGAAGTCAGAGGGAAGAAGGAAGAAGTCAGAGGCAAGAGGGAAGAAGGAAGAAGTAGAAATTTTTACTCTCTTCCCATCTTTCCATCTTCCCCTTTCCCCCTCTCCCTCGAACACTCTAGTAATTGCAGGTGTGGATGAAGTCGGACGAGGGGCTTTGTTCGGGCCGGTGGTGGCTGCCGCCTGCATTTTGCCCGACGAAGTTCTCGATGAATTAGCAAGTTGCGGGGTGCGCGACAGCAAGCAGTTGAGTGCCGCAGCCCGGAGTCGGTTAGCTGTGAAAATCCGGGCTGTGGCTGTTGACTGTCAAATTGGTGCGGCTTCGGTGCGGGAGATCGATCGCCTCAATATTTTGCAGGCTTCTTTGTTGGCGATGAAACGGGCGATTTTAAAGTTGAAGGTGACGCCGGATTTGTGTTTGGTTGATGGGAATCAAAGGATTCCCAATTTGGCGATCGAGCAAGAGACAATGATTAAGGGTGATGCGCGATCGATTCAGATTGCTGCTGCTAGTATTGTGGCGAAGGTTTGGCGCGATGAATTAATCCTGCGGATGGCTGTTCAGTATCCTGAATATGACTTGACAAATAACAAAGGATATGGAACAGCCAAACATAAATTGGCTTTGGAACGCTGCGGTGTATCTGCCTTTCACCGACAATCTTTTAGTCCTTGTCAAAAATAGTTATCAGAAATCAGAATTACTCGTTAGATCGCGTTCGGTTAATCAGCGATCTAACGAGTGCGATCGTCCCGCTCGCTCTTTTAACCTACATTCGGCACCCACAACTATCAAAAAGCACTCGATCGTAGCCTAAGCTTTAGCACCAACGGGGTCAACGAGCTATGTCCCTGATTCTGTCTGCTTTGTAGCTCCCTGTATTACCCCGTCAGCTTTAACCCTTCACTAACTATTAAAATCTTGCAACTTAACCTCGCCACATTGTGAAGTTTTGTGTTGTGCGATGCCTTCATTCTATAATTTTTATCTCACCCAATCATGTGAGGGAATTGTCAGAGTCGGGTACTTCCCTACCAGTCTAGATAGTTTAGAGCAGGAAAAAGTCAAATGTTTGGAAGTCATAAACTACCCATGGTGGTAGATATAGCCATTACCCTTTTCGGCATTGCTGGGCTTGTGGCTGGGTTCGTGTTTTTGAACTGGCTGGCTGGTTTTAGCTTGAAAGCGCTAGAGTCAACCCGGTTTCGGAATCACTCTCCAAAAGTCACGAACCTGCGACAAAATATCACGGTCATATTACTCGTGACCTGCGTCGCTCTGTGTTTGCTGGTGGCAGGAGTGAATGGGGCGCTGATTTTTCAGGGGAAAAGTCTGTTGTCCTTTTACCTGGGTTTGCTGAGCAGCATTCCCCGCAAAATTTGGAACCAACTAGCGATCGCCTTCTTGAAGTGCATTAGCCTACTATTGCTGGTCAAGCTCAGTTTACCTTATCTACTAAAGGTGCTGGATCGGGGCAGCGTGCTGGCTCAAGGCTCGGATCAGATCACCGCCAACGACGAAAGCGTTGAGGTATTTTTCAACTCGCTCAAAAAGGTTGTATCAAATGGAACTTGGCTGCAGGCGTTGATTTTTTGCAGCGATTTTCTGCACGCACCGGCTGTCGTCACCAAGTATGTCCGAGTCGGACTCAAAGCTTATCTGGCAGTTTCTCTAGGGCAGTTGCTCATCAAAGTGCTGTCTGTGCTGATCGACACGCTGGATGCTCTGAGTCTGCGTTACTCCAGCAGCGAAAATGTATTGCGTCACTATGAACGCTTTCGACACTTAGTGCCAGGACTGAAGAAGGCGCTGGAATACATTTTGTATGTTGCGATCGCAACTTTAATTATTCAAGACATCGACTCCATCGCTTGGATTACGAATTATTCAGGTCAAATCATCCAGATAATTGGACTCTATTTCCTGTGCGGAGTCTTTATTGAATTTACTAATATTATCTTAGAAGATTTAGTCCTCAAAACCGATCATCTTACCGATTTGCAGCGGCAGCGGCGTCTTACTATCATTCCCCTGTTCAAAAGTATCTTAAAATATCTGACTTATTTTGTCGGAGGAATTCTTGTTCTCAATTTAGTCGGCATCAATCCAGCTCCCATTCTGGCTGGAGCAGGTATAATCGGTTTAGCTGTGGGGTTTGGGGCACAAAACTTAATCAACGATATTGTCTGCGGCTTCTTTATTTTGTTTGAAAACTACTATCTTGTAGGCGACTACATCGAGGCAGGGAAGGGAGAAGACCGGATTTTGGAGGGAGAAGTTGAAGCCATCGAACTCCGTACTACTCATGTTCGTCACCCAGACGGACAGTTACAGATTATCCGCAACGGAGAAATCGGCTCAATCGTTAATTACTCCAAGCAATACAGCTATGCCAAGGTAGATGTTCCAGCTCTACCAGGTTTGGATCTGGATGCAGTGTATGCATTAATTAATGAGGCCGGACTGCTGCTTCAGAGTGAATGTCCAGAAGTATTGGAACCCACGCGAATTGAAGGACTGGAAAATTTTGATGTTGACAATCTGGTTATCCGAACCATGACTCGGGTGAAACCAGGCAAGCATCTACATATTCAACGGTTATTACGCAGCAAGCTCAAGTCAGTGTTCGATCGACAATTTGCACAGAGATAATTAAGTAGGTCGGCATTAATATTTACTGTTGAGGCAAGGCAGAGGGCAGAAGGCTGAAGGGAAGAAGATTTTAGGCTCAAAACATTCGTTGACATACCTTGTTTTTTTGTGTCTGCTCACATCTTGCACCAGAGCCAGGTTCTTCCGTACTTAGTGTGCTAAAATATTAGCCAATCTGAATCCTCTCTTTGTGCAACAATGTGTCAGTCCCGCACTCCGGGCAGGACTGACACATTGTTGCACTACCGCAGTCAATTCATCCCCCCTCATCCGTTAGATGATTGTGAACAAATTA
This sequence comes from Microcoleus sp. Pol12A5, assembly GCF_036701435.1. Classification (NCBI taxonomy): domain Bacteria; kingdom Bacillati; phylum Cyanobacteriota; class Cyanophyceae; order Oscillatoriales; family Microcoleaceae; genus Microcoleus; species Microcoleus sp. Pol12A5. Next base: position 142,180 of record NZ_JAUBQU010000001.1, on the reverse strand, counting down.
ATAACCAAAATTATTAATCTACCGGGAGTTGTAGTAGAAAAAATACAACAAAGGGCAAGGGATTATAGAATTAATCGATTGGTTAAAGAAGGCAGAACCTTACTACAAAAAAACCGTGAAAACCATCGAGCGAAGGCTCGGCAGAGGTAGCTGGGTAAGCATGAACAAAGAACCACCAACGGCGTTGTCGAAGGAATAAATAATAAATTAAAGCTCTTAAAACGCTCTGGCTTTGGATTTAGGAGTTTTCATAACTTTCAGGCTTGCGGCTTATTGTTTTGGCATTTTCCTAATACTTTAGCATACTAAGTACGGAAGAACCATTTGTTCAGTCCTGCTGTCGCGTCTCGCTCAGTATCATCTAATTCCCGGTTCAGTCGGTCAACGATCGCTAGTTTGTTCGATCGGCAATTCTATGATAAACTCGGCTCCGTGCCCGAGTGCAGACACGCAGCTCAGTTTGCCACCGTGTTCTTGGACAACTTTGTAGGAAATTGACAGGCCTAAACCGGTGCCTTTGTCGGCGGGTTTGGTGGTAAAAAAAGCCTCGAATAACTGCTGGGAAACTTCTTCTGGCATACCGGGGCCGTTGTCAGAAATCCTAATTACAGCATGGGAGTTTTGGACTTCTGTCCTAATTTTAATCTTGCTGCGGTTAGCTTTGACTTCGGCAACTGAACGCCCTTCGTTGTATTCCTCGATCGCGTCGATCGCATTTCCGATTAAATTCATAAATACCTGATTGACTTTCCCGGCATAACACTCAACCAAAGGCAAATTTCCATAGTCCTTAATTACCGCAATTTCGGGATAGTTTCCTCTGGCTTTCAAACGGCTTTGCAGGATCAGCAACGTTCCTTCAATCCCTTCGTGCAGGTTAACTTTGCTCATTTGAGAATCATCTTTGCGAGAGAAATTTCTGAGCGATCGCACGATTTCCCGAATGCGATCGGCCCCAACCTGCATCGAAGACATCGCTTTCGGCAAATCTTCTAGCAGAAACTCTAATTCGATATCCTTAATTTTCTCTTGAATTGCTACCGGCGGCTGCGGGCAGTGCTTCTGGTACATATCGATCAAATTCAGCAAATCTTCCGTGTAGTGGCCGACGTGGACGAGATTGCCGCAGACGCTGCTAACAGGATTGTTAATTTCGTGAGCAACACCGGCTACCATTTGACCGAGAGTAGACATTTTCTCAGTGTGAATCAATTGAGCTTGAGTTTGCTGCAATTCGTGCAAAGTATTTTCGAGTTGAAGTTTTTGTTGGGTTAACTCTGTTTGCGATCGCAGCAAAGCTTCTTCACTGCGTTTTTGCTCGGAAATATCAGTAATTAACCCTTCCAAAGCTATCAATTCTCCCGAGTCGGAAAACACTCCCAAACCTTGCTCCCAAACCCATTTTAATTCGCCATTTTTAGAAGTAATTCGGTAATTTAGCTGATAGGGTCGATTTTCTTGTAAGGCAACTTGCACGGCATTCCACAAATTATCGCGATCGTCCGGGTGAGTCAATTCCGAGAGAGAAACTTCCCGAGTGCCGATAAATTCTTCAGGAGAATAGCCGGATAACTGATAGCAACCTTCGCTGACAAACTCCATACTGCGATCGGCATCGTTGCGAAAACGGTAGGCCATTCCCGGCAAATTGCTCATCAGCGTCGCCAAGGCCCGCTGGCTTTCCCGTAGGGCTTCTTCGGCGTGTTTGCGATCGGTAATATCCGTCATCACCGCCAGCATACAGAGTTCGCCGTCCAAATTAATCAACTCTGCTGACAGCAAACACACCACCACCGATCCCGACTTCATCCGAAACTCGCATTCCTGATTGCGAACAACACCTTGTTCGTGCAAACTTTGCCTAAAATCAAGTCGGTCTTGAGACCTTACCCAAATATTTAACCCCGGTACTGTATTGGAGGTCGTTTCTTCTAAGGCGTAACCAGTCATCGACAAAAAACTATCATTAACTTCAATAAAACGACCCTCGGCAAAAGTAGTAATAATCATCGGATCTGGACTCGATCGAAAAGCCTTAGAAAACTTTTCTTCCGACAATCTCAACTTTTTAATAGCCTCTTCCAACTGACTTGTCCGCTCTTTAACCCGGCATTCCAATACCTCATTAGCCTGCTTCAGTGCCTCCTCAGCCTGCACCCGATAAGTGATATCGCGCACCACGCCTTGCAGCCCTATTTTGCCGCCGATATCCATAGAAGTTAGCAGCACTTCCGCAGGAAACTCAGAACCATCCAAACGGCAGTGCCTCCAGTCAAAACGGCAATTTCCCGATCGCAGAGCCGTATTAATTCGCTCTTGAGAAAGACTCATAGAATCTTGTCCGTCCGGTTGCAACGGCGGGCTGAACTCCGAAGGATGCTTGCCGCAAAACTCCGACTCAGTGCTGCATCCAAATAACTTTAAAGTCGCCGGATTGCAATCCAAAAAACCCTCTTCGTCTAATAGCATTACCGCATCAGTCGTCGATTCGTACAAAGTGCGAAACTTTTTTTCCGATGCCTGCAAAGAAGCAATCAACTGCATCTTTTCTTCAGCCGCCCGCTTTTGTTCAGTAATATCTTGCATTACTTGAGAAAAGCCTTGCAACTTTCCCCTTTCATCGCGCAAAGGAGTAACAATAATATTCGCCCAAAATCGCGATCCGTCTTTGCGAAGCCGCCAGCCTTCATTTTCGTATCGACCTTCTGCCACCGCCCGGATTAATTTTTCTTTATGCTTGCCGATTTCAAGATCTTCTTTAGTGAAAAAACACTCCGAATTATTGCCTGCTATCTCATAAGCTTTGTATCCCAAAATGCGTTCTGCACCAGAATTCCAGCTCGCTACATACCCATCAGGATCTAACATAAAGATAGCATAATCCTTGACGCCTTCAATTATTAAGCGCAGGCGTTCTTCGCTTTCTCGAAGTGCAGATTCTGCTTGCTTCCGCTGGGTGATATCTTCTACAAAACCTTCGTAGTAGAGCAATTTCCCTGCTTCATCGCAGACAGCCCGCGCATTCTCAGCAATCCAAATTATTGTTCCATCCCGCCGATAAATCTGTGACTCAAAATCGGATACGATGCCCTGTTCTTGCAAAGCAGAAACAAACTGATCGCGGCGATCGGGATTGACGTAAAGCTGATCGCTAATATCAGTCAGACAGGTCATCAGTTCTGCAGCGGAATTGTATCCGTAGATGCGAGCTAAAGCTGGATTAGCGCTGATGTAGCGACCGGACTGGGTTGTTTGAAAAATACCCGACACAGCATTTTCAAACATACTATAATATTTTGCTTCCATTTGGTGCAGTGCCTCCGCGACATTCAGGCATTCTATCGCTTTATTTCCTAATTTTTGATTTCCCACTTGTCAATACCCTGCTCTTGTGTGTGAGTTGAATATTTTGGCCTACCGCCTGTTAAATTTGAGCCATTAGTTAGGCTAAAAGATGGTGTGTCGCAGCCGGAGACGAGTGTGTTTATTCATCTATCCTACTAGGGTGTTAGTTGTTAGTAGTTGCTGCAGAAAGTTTAGCTGCTCCGGTATTTAGTTGAGGCTTGAGTGGTTGTCACGCTCGCATTGGCATATCGATCGGCTTGCGGTGCAGGTGTTCGAGCAAAACCCGCTCCTGGAAATCTCTCTGAATATATTAGCAGTTGAATACCCTGAAATAAGTTACTAGCAAGGATGTTGTTACAATTAAAGGCACCGACTTCTACAACCGCAACAGCCTATTTTGAGAGGATTTGGGTGAGAGTACGATCGACTCTTCTCCGAGGCAACTAACCCGCATACAAGAGCTAAACGCTCGCTGTCCTTGCTGTCAATCGATTTTAGATCTTAGATTTTAGATTAAAGAATTGACTCCACAGATGAATCTGGGGTTCTCCTAATGTCTAAAATTTTTGCTCTCCACAACTCCTGTCGGAAACTTTTATCGGTCTTTGGCTGCTCTGAGTTACTCTTAAGTATTATTGCTGATAGATAATACAGCAGACTGCTGGCAGTTGTACGATATGGAGTTTCTATGTAAAGTTGGCACAACAATAGGGTAATTGTTGTATCAAAAAATTCATATTCTGCTGCTGTGGGGGGAAAAATTCTGTAGCGGTGCTGGCATTTGGGCAAAAATCTGGGTCCGATCGCGCAAAATGTGGTCAGCCAGTCTGGTAAAATCCCGATCGATTCTCGGTTTTGCCGCAAAGCTCGATCGGGCTAAATTTGACTAGAACTAATAAATGACAGATTCTCCTCTCCTAGCAACGCCAGAGTTATCCCCAGCTTCAACCCAGGCGGCGGATTCTCCTGTGTGGCCAGTCCTCCTGCAACAACTATTAGACAGACAATCTCTCTCACGCGCCCAAGCAGCCGACTTGATGCAGGGATGGCTAGCAGAAGCTATTCCCCCCGTCCTCTCAGGAGCAATTTTAGCGGCCATCCAAGCCAAAGGCATCTCTGCACAAGAATTGGCAGGAATGGCTCAGGTATTGCATTCTCAGTCGCTTGCAGGCGAGTCGGAGAGCGTTTTCGATCCCAAATCCTCACTCTCCAATCTCAAATTAATTGATACTTGCGGCACCGGGGGCGACGGCGCTTCTACGTTTAACATTTCCACTGCTGTAGCTTTTGTGGCCGCCGCCGGCAAAGTTCGAGTCGCGAAACACGGAAATCGCTCCGCATCAAGCAAAGTGGGTTCTGCAGACGTGTTGGAAGCACTCGGAGTCAACCTCAACGCCGATGCCGCGAAGGTAAGATTTGCGGTAGACGAAGTAGGCATCACCTTTTTATTTGCGCCTGGCTGGCATCCCGCACTTAAGGCTGTAGCGTCGCTCCGGCGCACGTTGAAGGTGCGGACTGTTTTTAACCTTTTAGGGCCCCTTGTCAATCCGATGCGCCCTACAGGGCAGGTAATTGGGGTGTTCGATCCTAGTCTGGTATCAACTATTGCCCAAGCTTTGGGCGAGTTGGGAACTGAATTAGCTGTAGTCGTTCACGGCAGAGAAAAATTGGACGAGGCGGGTTTGGGTGATGTGACTGATTTGGCCTTTTTGTCGGATGGCAAAGTGGAACTCACTACTTTAGACCCGGAAAAGGTAGGATTGACACCAAGTGCGATCGGCTCATTAAAAGGCGGAAATGTTGAGGAAAACGCCGAGATTTTGCGGAACGTTTTGCAAGGCAAAGGTACGCCCGCACAAATGGATGTTGTAGCTTTGAATGCCTCTTTGGCTTTTCAGGTGGGAGGTGCAATTCCTATGGGTTCCCACGCCGCAGGAGTTTCTATGTCTAAGGACATTTTATTGAGCGGCGAATCTTGGTTGAAGTTGCAGCAGTTGATTGAGTTTTTGAAATGAAGGAAGTTCGGCAACGGATTTTGTAACGGATGTAACGGATGAAGGAAGTTCGGCAACGGATTTTGTAACGGAAGAAGGAAGAAGGAAGAAGGAAGAAGGAAGAAGGAAGAAGGAAGAAAGAATTTTTTGTTTTAACTAACCAACAAGAAAAATTATTTAATTTTCAATTTTTCTTTACTTCTTCCCTCTTCATTCTTCGTTTTTTTTAAGAGCGCGATCGAAATTCAATTACATCTTGCTTAATAGTCACATCTTTATTACCAAAAAAGTCGTGACCCAACAGTCCGATATCTAGGGATGGCGAGACTGCCACAACTACATTGTTAACTGCCAGACCACCTGCTTCAATAGAAGTCAAGCGACCGAGGGGAAAAGTAGCAACTCCGTTGGGAGTTTGTGCTTGCACTGTTCCCTGAAGAACAACGCCCAATGCTTTAGCCATTGCTGGTGTAATTACTGTGCCACTAGCTCCAGAATCTACCATCATCTCGAACTTTTGTTTGCCGTTAAACGTGACTTCTATGACGGGTATATTAGCCTCTCGGCGTTTGATTTTTGCCTGAAATACTCCCGACTTTGCCGCCGCCGAAGTGGTGGGAGTCAATTCTTTGGGGAGAAAACCGCAGACTGATTGGCTGAGGTTGATGGTTCGGCCTGACGAGCTCCTCATGAAGCATCCCTCACTTTCTTGAGCCACTGCTCGCGAGGAGTTGGCAACAGTCCCTACTAAAATTGAACTGCTCAGAGAAATAACCCCTGCTAAAACCAGTAAAGGTTGGTGCAGGCTGTTAGGGCTCAGAAGAGGCTTTTTTGAGTTTGAGAGTAAAGGCAAGGGAGATTTGCTGGGCATAGTTTGATTAAACGCTGTAGCTCGATCGTAACAGCGACAACTGCCTTTTGGTATAGATTTAGACTTTCGATCCTCATAAGCTGCTGGCAGATAAATTGCTGGCGCGGGGGGAGATGGAAAATTTGCACTTATTGCAGGTTTTTGATTATCTGTTGCTTCTGCCTCGGGCATAAGTGCCTTTTTTTCCCGAACCCTTGCACAAATTCAAATAATATCTGTATATTGCCGACTAGCATCAAATCCCTGGCAGTGGTAAGAATGAAACCAAACGAAAGTAATTAAGGATGCCATGTCACTTTCAACTGCACAACCCGCTCTCCTAGTCCTGGCTGACGGTACTGCTTACCGCGGCTGGTCGTTTGGCGCTGACGCCACCGTCGTTGGCGAGGTAGTATTTAATACGGGAATGACGGGCTACCAAGAAGTATTGACCGATCCCAGCTATTGCGGTCAAATTGTAACTTTTACTTATCCAGAATTGGGCAATACCGGGGTAAATCTCGAAGACGAAGAATCCTCGCGCCCACAAATTCGGGGTGCGATCGCCCGCAACGTATGCAGCCGCCCCAGCAACTGGCGCTGCTCGCAATCTCTGCAAGACTACCTGAAACAGTACGATATCCCCGGCATTTACGGGATCGACACCCGCGCCCTCACTCGCAAAATTCGCACGGTGGGAGCGATCAACGGCGGCATTTCGACCACGATTCTCGACCAGGCGGAACTTTTGGAGCAAGTTCAAGATGCCCCCAGCATGGACGGGCTGAATCTAGTCCAGGAAGTCACGACTCGCGAGGTTTACGAGTGGTCTGAAGCCACGGACTCGGTTTGGGAGTTCAGTCCTACAGTCAAACCTGCTAAGGGCAAAATGTGGACGGTGGTAGCGCTAGACTTTGGGATCAAGCGCAACATCCTGCGGCGTCTGGCGAGTTACGGCTGTCGGGTAATCGTTGTCCCCGCTGACACGTCGCCGGAGGAAATCCTCAAATACAACCCGGACGGCATTTTTCTGTCCAACGGCCCCGGAGATCCGGCGGCGGTAACGGAAGGGATCGCTACTGCGAAAGCTTTGTTAAAGTCGGACAAACCCGTATTCGGCATCTGCATGGGACACCAAATTTTGGGACTTTCCTTGGGTGCAGAAACTTTTAAACTTAAGTTCGGCCATCGGGGATTGAATCATCCAGCGGGTTTAACTCAGCAAGTAGAAATTACTAGCCAAAATCACGGTTTTGCGATCGACCCCGATTCCCTAGCCCCCGAAGTAGAAATTACTCATCTCAATTTGAACGATCGCACCGTAGCCGGATTGAAGCACAAAACTCTGCCGCTGTTCTCCGTGCAGTACCACCCAGAAGCCAGTCCGGGCCCGCACGACGCCGATTATTTATTCGATCGATTCGTGCAGTCAATGCGAGACAATCAGAAAATAGCCAGCAGTAAATAGTCCGCAGTCAGCAGTCAACCGTTAATGGCTGCTGCCTCAAAAAAACTAAAAACCACTGCAAAAAAAACTGTAGACAAAAGACCAAAAAACTCCTATAATGAAGCCTCGACTTTAAGCCATATCTAGCTAGGAGGGTGTCATTCCTGAGTCATTGACCCTGACCGTTAGCCTCAGAGGCACTCGCGAAGTCAAGAATAACTATCAGTTATTTCGCCTGACTGGCCTGCTGGACGCTTTTTCTGAGGCAACTTTTCGGAAGGTAATAAGCAAATGTATTGACGAGGGCCCAAAACACGTAATTTTGGACTTGTCTCAGATAGACTTTGTGGATAGTTCAGGCTTGGGCGCACTTGTGCAACTTGTCAAAAAAGCCCAAACCTTGGAAGGGACATTGCAAATTGTCTCAAATCCCCGCGTAACTCAGACTGTTAAACTGGTTCGCTTAGAGAAATTTTTGTCTTTGCAGCCTTCGGTTGATGAGGCGGTAAAAAACGTCAAGGATGCTTGACGCCAAAGTGAATTAAATTAGCTATCCGGTTCTCAACGCTGGATAGCAAATTTTTATTTTTGTGTTGGTAAAACAATACCGATTTTCCCAGAAGCTGCGACACTCGCCAGCCGCTATTTCCCCGATGTTTAGAGTTTCGATGGATGGGCAGTAAAATATGTGTGGCAAACACGCGGAAAAATGGTATAAAAATTAGAGCCTCCCAATTTGGTAAAAAGCCTTTTTTAGGAGTGCGATCGTCGCGAAAAGCTTTGTCTGTATATCTCGCTTCGTGCTCTGAGAGCAAACAGTCATGTAAAAGCTATAATTGCGGAAGTGACGAAAGACCAAATAAGTAAGTGACTAGAAAAACCAAGCTGTGCCGAAGTTTTATTTAAAAAAGTATGTCGCCGATCGCAGATGACGGACTCAAACTGAGTCTGACGGATATCAGTTTAAATCGAGTGCATCCTGCGAGGGCTACACCAGCAGAAATAGAAAGAATTTCGCCCGCAGCCTGGGCATATTTGGGAGATGCAGTGTACGAACTCTACGTTCGGAGTTCGTACTTAGTGCCACCCAAAAGATTGCAAGCTTATCACGAATTAGTGGTGGGGCAAGTACGAGCCGAAACTCAAGCGCGTCATTTGCGATCGCTCTCTCCTTACTTGAACAGTACAGAATTAGCAATTGTCAAGCGCGGCCGCAATGCTGCAGCGGGCCGTTCTAAGCGAGCAGATCCAGAGATATACCAACAAGCCAGCAGCTTAGAAACCTTGGTCGGATATTTGTATCTCACCGATCCTGAAAGATTGACTGAACTTCTGGCACTTTTAGATCTTGAGACTTAAAGGATGTAGCAGTTAAGAGTCGGGCATGGGGAGGAATTAATTAACCATCCTGGCACGGCTAACATAAAACCGCAAAAATCTCGATCGGCAAAACAGGATTTATCAGTTATTAACTAGCAATTTGAACACCGCAAAATCCTTGCTCCCTCCCTAGAATATCTAAAAACTCAAAGCCCCAAGATTGCTCCCTCAATCAAGAATCTCACATCTACAATCTACAATCGATTAGCCTTCAGCCAAAACGTTTTGACCACAAGAAACCAATGAGAAAATTTAGCAGACCAAACTCCTCGCGATCGAATTCCGACAGCAAGCCATTCAAAAGCGAAGGCCGCCGTCAGGACTCACAACCATCCTCTGCCCGCTTTGAACGCAAGCCTCGTCCCGACACTCGCGGAGTAGACGCGCCTCAAAAGCGATCGACCTTCGCCCCGCAATCGCGAGAAATGCCCGTGAGAGCAATTTTCAAACGGAGAGTCGATGCCGACGGCCAACCGGAAATTCGCAGAAATAATCCTTTCCAAGACAGAGACAGCAGCCCGCAGGAATCTAGGGGAAATTATTACCAAGACAGAGACAGAGACAGAGACAGCAGCCCGCAGCCGGCACGCAACAATTTCCGAGACAGAGACAGAGACAGCAGCCCGCAGCCGGCACGCAACAATTTCCGAGACAGAGACAGAGACAGCAGACCCCAGGAATCCAGGGGCAATTATTACAAAGACAGAGACAAAGACAATAGCCCGCAGGAATTCCGGGGCAACCATTTCAGAGACAGAGACAAAGACAGAGACACTCGCCCTGTAGACAGTGCCTCAAATACAGTCGTGCAACCAGACGCAGACACAGACGACATGATTTACGGCCGCCATGCGGTGCAAGCAGCTTTAGAAACAAACCAAGTCCTCAACCGGATTTGGGTTGTTCCCCACCTGCGCTACGATCCCCGCTTCCATAGCTTGCTAACCGAAGCCAAAGCCAACGGCAGCATCATTGACGAAGTTGACGATTTGCGCCTCGACTACATCACGCGCAAAGCAAACCACCAAGGCGTAGCCGCTCAAGTATCAGCCTACGAATACCTGGATTTGAGCGAACTGATCGCAAAGGCTAAGTCGGCTTGCGAAGATCCAGTAATTGTGGTAGCAGAAGGACTCAACGACCCGCACAATCTAGGGGCGATTATTCGCACCGCAGAAGCATTGGGATCTCAGGGCATGGTGATTCCACAGCGGCGGGCTGTTGGGATTACCTCGGCAGTGAGAAAAGTAGCAGCAGGGGCATTGGAAAGCCTGCCCGTGGCGAGGGTTGTCAATCTTAATCGGGCGCTGGAAGAACTCAAAGAGGCTGGATTTTGGATTTATGGCACTGCAGCAGGCGTCGGTCAATCTATAGAGACAGTCAAGTTCTCCGGGCCCACTGTTTTAGTGGTGGGTGGTGAAGCTGACGGTTTGAGCCTTTTGATACAGCGCGGATGTGACGGATTAGTTTCAATTCCTTTAAGGGGCCATACTCCTAGCCTGAATGTCTCGGTAGCAACGGGGATGGCTTTATACGAAATTTACCGCCAGCGCGGGCCCAAAAAGTTTCACGTACACGGATCGTAAAGGTGGTTGAAAAAAAGAGCACAACAGAGTAGCTTATTGTGAATGCCGCCCAGAATGGAGTGGCATCACACCTAGAACAAGTAAGGATAGCCGATCGACTGTCGTTACTTGTTTAGGCGAAAGTAGAAGGGGCCTTGCCCCTAGGTTCAAACAGGAATTCGACACCCATCTATTTAAATATCACCTTTAAATAGTTTTGGATCGTTTCTTGGCAGCAGTTAGCCACGTGTAAATAACAAAAGCCTAGGCGTGTTCGCAGCACCCTGAAAACACCGTCAAATACATTAGAAAAGCAGATGAAAGAATTCTTGATTAGCTTGCTCAACTTTTTCGGATTGGCTTGGTGGGTTGAAGTTAAAACTTCAGCGCCGCGGTGCATTTACTATTTTGGCCCGTTCTTAACCGATGGCGAGGCGGAAGCTGCAAAAGCAGGATATGTAGAAGACATAGAAAATGAAGGGGCAGAAGGTGTTAGTGTTTCGATTCACCGCTGCAAACCACTTACTTTAACTGTTGCAGAAGATTTGGGAAAGCTTGGTGATGGAGGACTCTGGCCGGTTTTGAGCGGTCAGTAGAAGCATGGGGAATTTTGAGTTTTGATGAGATATGGCTACGCTTCCCTCGCAACGCTGTGCGGTTTTGAGTTGTGAGTTGTTGTAACTTCAAAACTCTTGAGTGTTGGGTAATAAATTACTTGTGACAAACTCAAAACTCAACACTCGCAATTGCCAACTGCTTCGGGGTGACTCTCAATCCACCGATCGATGTCTGCGAGTACCCGATCGGGAATTTCCCAGGGGAACAAGTGGGCTGTATTGGGATAGCACTGCCACTGACAATCGTGGAGGTGGCGGGCGGTTTCTAAACTGGATGCTGAGGTGATGTGCCGATCGCCCTCTCCGGCCAACACCAAGCTGGGACATTGAATGTCGGCCAGGTGCAGCAGTCGATCGTATCCAGCCCTCAGAGCAGTATTTAACGCCTTGGTGGCCGTATTGGAAGTCTTGAGGTAGGCGGGGGTACCTGCCTGTGCTAAGTAGCGGTAAGGGGTGGCTTTATGCTGCTGTATCAAGTAGCGAAAGAGCGATCGCCTAGCAAAAGTATCAATATTCCACTGCCAACCGGGTATCGCCCAATTGATAATTCCGGCTAAACCGGTGTAAAGGTTATCTTGCCAAGAGATGGGAGGATGGCTTCCTCGCGGTTTGGCTGCAGATGCAAGGAGAATCAAACCGGTGACTCGCTGGGGATATTTCATGGCTAATTCCAGGGCTAAAATCCCTCCCAAAGACCATCCGATCACCAAACACCGATCGACTCCTAATCTATCTAATAGTGCTTCTAAATCGACCAGATGATCGGTCATTTCAAAGAAAGTTGAGGTGCGGCTGTTGCCGTATCCGCGCAAGTCTGGGGCAATAGTCTGGAACCGCTTTGATAGGTGTTGTGTGAATACCGACATACAATCGCCGGAACCTGGATGGCCGTGCAAGCAGAGAATTGGAAATCCTTTGCCTTTGACGGAAACACTGAGTTGTTGATGCGGCATTTTTTAAATGTTTGGGCGGTGCGTTCTCCCCCGCTATAAATTGTATATTCCAGCCGTTAAAAGCTGGGGTTTCGGACAATGTAATCGGCAATTTTAGAAATAGACTGGCGCATTGGTAGCTCGCCGCTGCGGCTGTCAATCACAGTAATCACATAAGCCTCGTCGTCAATGCTCATCGCTAAAGTTGTGCCGAGTACCAGGGAATTTTGGCCGGTTTTTTCGCCCAACCACTGAGCTTTAGTTCCTTGCAAGGCAGCAAATCCCAGAGCGTGATCGTACTGGCGGTTGAGAGTTTCTATTAACAGTTTAGCACCGGGCGTTTCGCCGTTGTAAATTTGCACCATCATTTCGGTGAGTTCGTTAGCGGTTAGGCGGTTGCGACCAGAACCGGGGTTGGAGGGCATAATTCTTTCCCCCATCAACTTGAAGTTGACGCGGGTGACTTCGTAACCGCTATTATTTAAATATTGATTGATGTAATCCGAACCCAAATAATCGATTAGTTGATTGGTGGCGATATTGCTGCTGCGATAGATCATTTCTTCTAACAGTAGCTTTAGCGGGTAATTGCGATTGGAGGTAATCTTTGCCGATGCGTCTTCGGTGAAATTACCGCGATTGACGAATACTTCCTGGTTCAGACTAATTTTTTCTTTTTCGACTTTTTGCATCAGGGCAACAGCAATCGGCAATTTAATTAAGCTGGCCGGACTGACAGGAGGCACATCGCCCCGGAGGTTTACGCATTCTCTAGAAAGGTTGCAAACACCGATCGAAGCTTCAGCCGATAAACCGCTTTCCCGGGCAAGCGCACCCAAAAAATCTGATTTTGCTTGCTGTACTTGAAAGGTTGCTGCGGTTAAATTTTCCCGGTATTCTTGAGTTTTTGAGGCAGTGAGGGAAGCTAAAAATGAATTTTGAGGAACTTGCTGCAAGTTGTTGAGCGCCTGATGCCAGAAAAATTGAGTTTGCTGCGAAGATTCGATCGACTTATTTGGCTGCCGTTGAGTTTCTACAGCTCGGTTGGCTAAACGGACTGCTTGCTGTAAGTCGTCCTTAGCCCTCTGTTCTACTAATATTTGAGCTTCCACCGCTTGCAACTGCTGTAGCAGTTGTTCTTGAGGATTGGCAGCAACAGGAACTAAGCGCGAGAGCAGGGTTGGTTCTGGGGAGGGAGAGGGGGGTTGTTCTAATTCCGCGATCAGGCGATCGCGAATTTTGTAGAGTTCGTCTAGGGAACGCGGGTTTGATGATTGAGAGAATGAACTTGCGATGGTTAACATCTGAACCAGTCCAATGCCGGCTACTACTGCCGCCATCTTGTTGGCGATCGACAAAAAACGCCTGATATCTCGCATATTTAACATCCTCAACACCACCACATTCAATATAAGCAGCTATTGTTACATCAGTCAAACAGTTTTAGATTTTAGATAAGAGAACAAATCTAAAATCTAAAATCTAAAATCTAAACTCTAAAATGGTTTTGATCCCGCCAATGTTGCAAAATATTAGCAAAATAAAGGGAGCGATCGCACCAAAGCAATCAACCCCCTTTAAATATGGCGAACTATCTACTTTTTGCGCCGCCGTCGCCAGTCAGCACCCAACCGCTTGAGGTAATCCCAGCCGCGTTGGGGCCAGACATGATCGCTACCGATTTTTTCGGCAATCCAGCGAGCGACTTTGGGGCCTGTCCAGTCTCCGCCGTCGGGGGCAGGACCTTGCAGCGCTTGTCGCAGTTCTTCTTGCTGTTCAGGATTCAGCAAGGATTTCGCAGGAGGGGGCTGGCGGTCTCCGCTGCGATTTCTCACAGAGTTAGGCCCTTCTCGGTTGTAGCGCTGGACAATTTCTTTGGCGTAGTCATAGTTGAGGCCTACGACTTGGGCTGCTTGTTTGATAGTCCAATTTCGGGAAACTAAAAGCAGCAAGTGCCAGCGGCGCGACTCTGTGGTGTTTTGTGCCTGCCGGTAGCGAATTTTGAGTTCCTCTGCCGTCAGGTGGGATTCTAAGTGAGCTTTAGGTGGCATTCCTCCAACGGGGCATCGGGAACTTCTTACCATATATCTTTGGTTTTGGGGATAATTCCGGATGAAATTATTTTCCTCGGGATCGTTCGGACAAATAAGTAGCTTTTTTTACCCCAGATGCACGCAGCTAGTCGCACTTGAGGAAGGACTGCTGTTTTTTGCAGGTGCGCGCAACAAAAGACCTCGGCGTGGCGGTGAGCGTTTCAAGCTTTTTTGTCAACCCCAGATTTCTGACAGGCTTTTTGACCGAAAGCATCCAGGATACAAGCCCCGGATTCATCCGTGGAGAAATAAAAAATCTGTATCCGATGAAAATTGCTGCCCGAATTTATCTGTGGGGTGAAGGCTTCAATCTAAAATCTAAAATCTAAAATCGATTGACCTCTGGCACAAGGGGCGTGTATCGGAAAAGGTCGATCGCTATTTTCTTCGATCGGGCAGCCGCCATTAATTCACTCGGATGACGGATAACTTTCAGTAAGTTTTGACTAAAAAAGCGCTTTTGATAATTTAATCCTAATTATTAGCGAATATCAACCATTGTCTAATATTTTATTAGTCATGATTTTCCATCTTCCTTTTATTTTTTTATTATAAATAGTTGTGAGCCGGAGAAACTCGTCAAAAATCAGACTATAATTTTTGGTTTTGGTTTCGGTTTATAAAAATAAATCTAACCCAACAAAAATATTAGTTTCCAGTCAAAAATATTTAATGTTGGCTGAGTATATTTACTGATACAAAGCAGTCATCATCAGAAATTAGTTGATTTTTTAAGGATTTTTTTATACCATAAATTTGGGGGTGTCGTCTAAAAGAACCTGGGTTCTAATATGTTAGAATTTAGATGACAGAATTGCGATTAACTGATTTCCTAATGAGGGTGATCTTGCATACACATTCTTGGAGGCAGAACCTCATTATGTAGGGATCGCATTGCACCTCTTACCCCTTACTCATATAAATCTCGCGTCAAACCACTTTTTGCATCAGTCGTGATACAGTTGCATTCTTGATTTGTTAAAAGATTAGGTGAAAAACTCGATCGCTATTTAGTGTTCGGTGGGATTTGGGCAATTTAATCAATTGTAGATAAAATGACCGATCGCGCGTTAGCGGATCCCTCTTAGAGGCTCGAACTTTCGCCACAAAAATAGCCGACTTTGCCTTCGGGCTGTAAGCAGGTACAATTGCCAGTTATATTAACTGTATTGTCTCAAAGTAGAAATGATAAAGGTACGAGCATGGCATCCATCCGCGAGTTGCACCGACAACTGGTCAATAAAGAACGCTCTGCTGTGGAAATTACTCAAGAAGCATTAGACCGAATTACCCAGGTAGAGCCGAAGTTGAAAAGCTTTCTGTGCGTGACGGCAGACAGCGCATTGGCGCAGGCCCATAAAGTGGATGCCCAAATTGCAGCCGGAGAGCAAATTGGCCTATTGGCCGGCATCCCGATCGCCGTTAAAGATAATATGTGTACCGAGGGCGTTCCCACAACCTGCGCCTCTCGAATTTTGGAGAATTTTGTTCCTCCCTACGATGCCACTGTCGTCTCCAAACTCCAAGCAGCCGGTGCGGTGATTGTGGGTAAGGCGAATATGGACGAGTTTGCAATGGGGAGCTCGACAGAAACTTCTGCCTATCAAGTTACCGCGAATCCTTGGGACTTGGAGCGCGTGCCCGGAGGGTCTTCTGGCGGTTCTGCCGCAGCGGTAGCCGCCGAAGAATGTGTCGTGAGTTTGGGTTCGGATACAGGCGGCTCAATCCGCCAACCTGCTGCTTTTTGCGGTTTGGTGGGGCTGAAACCGACTTATGGATTGGTTTCTCGCTACGGTTTGGTCGCCTATGCTTCTTCTCTCGATCAAATCGGGCCCTTTGGCCGGACTGTTGAGGATGCGGCGATTTTGTTGGGGGGGATCGCGGGTTACGATCCGAGAGATTCCACGAGTCTGAATGTTCCAATTCCTGACTATGCCCAAGCTTTGAGACCCAGTTTGCGACCGAAGGGTCAGATTAGAATTGGTGTAATTAAAGAAACTTTTGGTGTAGGGCTGGACTCGGGGGTTAAAGAAGCGGTTACTAAGGCGATCGAACAATTTCAACAATTGGGAGCAGAAATTCAAGTAATTTCTTGTCCCCGGTTCCGCTACGGTTTGCCCACTTACTATATCATTGCTCCCTCGGAAGCTTCGGCGAATTTGGCGCGATATGATGGAGTCAAGTACGGTTTCCGGTCTCCAGACCCCGATAATCTTTTGGATATGTATGCCAAAACTCGCTCTCAAGGGTTCGGTGCAGAAGTTAAACGCCGGATTGCGATCGGCACTTACGTACTCTCGGCTGGATATTACGATGCCTATTATCTAAAAGCTCAAAAAGTTCGGACTTTGATTAAAGAAGACTTTGAAAAAGCTTTTTCTCAAGTTGATGTTTTAGTCTGTCCCACTGCTCCTACTACCGCATTTAAAGCAGGCGAAAAATTCAATGATCCCCTGAGTATGTATTTGTCAGATTTGATGACTATTCCCGTGAATCTTGCTGGTTTGCCAGCTTTGAGTTTGCCCTGCGGATTTGATGATAAAGGACTGCCCGTGGGTATACAACTGATTGGTAATGTTTTGCAAGAATCTCGCTTGTTTCAAGTGGCTCACGCTTACGAACAGTCTACGAATTGGCACTTACACCACCCGGAATTGGATTAATTTTTGAAAATCGGCGGAATGCTGCGGCGGAAGTTAGTAATCGATCTTGGCTAATTGTCTGAATTAATCATTTGCCATTAGCTTTTGAGCGATCTCTAATTTCCCGCGTGCTCTATCTATGAACAAGTTGCTAGTATTCCTTTTGTCTAAATCGCTAATAGCTTTTGGGATAGTTTTGGCCGTTGCTTATTCTGCTGCTTGTGTATTCCTATTTGTAGCACAAGGTAAGTTTATCTTTTTTCCCGCGCGGGCGATCGAAACTACGCCAGATGATTTTCAGTTGAAATATCAAGATGTTTGGCTGCCAATTTCAACTAAAACAGGCGCGGTGGACAGCGTGCACGGGTGGTGGATTCCTGCCTCGGGAAATCCCCCCAACCCCCCCTTAGCAAGGGGTGGAGCAAGAAAGGGGGAGTCATTTCTGGGTACCCCCCAAAGTGACAAACGGGCCATCGCTGCGGTTCCCGCCCTTAATAAGGGATTAGGGGGGGTAGTTTTGTACCTGCACGGCAATGCTTCAAATGTGGGAGCAAATGTCGAACACGCTTATCGATTTCATCGATTAGGTTTGTCGGTATTTGTGATGGATTATCGCGGTTATGGAAAAAGCCAGGGCGATTTTCCGAGTGAATCTCAGGTTTATGAGGATGCTCAACTTGCTTGGGATTATTTGGTGAAACAGCGGGGGATTAACCCGAATCAAATTTATCTCTACGGTCATTCTTTGGGAGGCGCGATCGCGATCGATCTAGCCGTGCGTCACCCGGAGGCGGCGGGGTTAATCGTAGAAGGCTCTTTTACTTCGACGCGGGCGATGGTTAATTTCCAAAAAGGGCTGTTTTGGATGTTTCCGATAGATTTGTTGCTGACACAGCGGTTTGATTCTCTTTCAAAAGTCGATCGCCTGCAAATGCCCGTGCTTTTTATTCACGGGACTGCTGACCATGTAGTTCCAGTCGAAATGAGCAAAAAAATGTTTGAGGCAGCACCTGAGCCCAAACAGTTGTACATAGTTCCTGATGGAGGTCACACTAATGTGGCACAGATCGGGGGCGCAGAATATCTGCAAATACTGAGCCAATTTTTAGGTTCTTCAAAGTAGATAAAAGCTATTGGCGGTAACAGGTTTAGTTTAATATCTGTACCGCCTGCTCGCACTTCTGACAGTACATATCTGAAGCGGAGCAATTAGGGCGATTATACCGTTTAGTAAAATCTTAATACATTCAGCCACCAGTCATTCAAAGCATAGCAGTAATTGCAGTAATTGTTCGTGCTTATCGCTTGTTCTTTCTTAACTTCGCAGCCTCGCCGAGATATTTTTCTGTTCGGCATCCGGGCCCCGCAGAGATTGGCATCTGTGAGATTAGCTTTGTTCAATCTCGCATCCCTCAAGTCGGCAGATCTAAGGTCTGCACCGCTGAGATTTGCACCGCTTAAATCGGCTTCTTGGAGGTCTGCACCGCTGAGATTTGCACCGCTTAAATCGGCAGTTCTCAGGTCTGTTCTACTTAGTTTAGCGGCGCTCAAATTACTGCATTTTAAATTAGCCAACTGGAGGGATGCGTCTCGCAGAAAACTCTCGCTGAGGTTGGCATTTTCTAAGTTGGCTCCCCTGATGTCTGCCCTGCTCAGGTCGGCTTTGCGGAGGTCGGCGTCAGCTAAAAAGGCGTTTCTCATGTTGGCGTTGTTTAAATTAGCTTCCATTAAGTCAGCCGCAGTCAAGTCGGCATCAACTAAGTCGGCCCTGCTGAGAGTGGCGCGGCTCAAGGAAGCGCCAAACAAATCTGCACGGCTCAAGGAAGCGCCAAATAAGTCGCATCCGGGACATCCTCTGGTTTCTAGCAGCCGCTTGACTAGAGACAGATTTTGAGCCTGTAAGGGAAGTGCGGCGCAAAATGGGAGTAGCATTATCGCTGCAGTCAGAATTTTCAGTTTGATTTTGGTCATAGTCTGGGTAAGTCCTGTAACTGCCTTTCATCACCGATTTGTCTGCTGGACTTACGTGCGGGGGACCAAAAACCCGGTTTCCTCGTTAATTCCTCGCTGTCAAACCCAATATTCTGAGCAGAAACTGGGTTGTTTGCGTAAGTCCTAGTCTAGTGGATGGACGCGGCTCGACGGCGTAAGGTTCGTAGGCGTAAGCCGGGGCGTAGCCATCGCGCTCACCGATATTACTTACGCGTTGGGGATGAAAGCCCGCACATCAAGGCTCCCTTGCAGCGAACGCCGATCGGCCGGAGGCGCTAAATGCCAGGGATTCTGGCGACGGCTGCGGCAAGTGACCGACTCCGACAGCAGATAAGTATTTGTAATCGATGCAGTTGGATTTTGCTGCCGAGGGCGATCGTTCTCCGTACAGGCGATAGGTAAATAAGCCAATTGGCTTAGACTCTTAAGACATATTGCTGATGCGCTGCCTTCTCTAAAAAAGATAGCATTTTTGTACGATCCCCGAAATAATACCGAGCCAGCAAGTATAAAAAAAGTACCAAATGTCTCGGCGGGTGGGAAAATAGGGTACAGCTAATACTTTCAGACGAGGAAAATAGATGTCCAACAGCATAGATCAACTTGCAGAAGGCGGCAGGGGGATCAAACTCATGTGGCAGATTGCAGACGAGCTCAGTTACACCCGGACTCTCGACAATCGAAATTGTTTGTCGCTGAGCAAAACTTACGAAGTAGAAGGTCGCAATCAATCCCAAAATATAAAAAAAGCTAGCGTTTTAGATGGGTTAATAAATTTATTAAATACCTGGGATTGGCAGACTGAAACAGAGCAGCAAGAAGAGCTGCATGAAACTTGTGTTCAACATATTAGCCTGCAAGTCAAAACAGATGTCAATGCTTTAACTCAAGTTTTGTTGTGGTTTGAACAGTTGAAAGATTTATCGCTCCCCAATGAAGTTTGGTGGAACTTACAGTTGGCGTTGGCTGAAGGTTTCACTAATGCAGTTCGCCACGCTCACAAAAATCTGCCAGCAGAAACTCCTGTTCAACTGGAAATTAGGGTGTTCAACGGACGGTGGGAACTCAAAGTTTGGGATTGTGGCCCGTGTTTTGATTTTGATGCTAAGCTGAAGGAAATTCTGGCAGCCGATAGAAATAACGGCTTGAATTTAGAGGTTTGGAACGATCCTTGCTTAATGCCTAGCAGACAGAAAACTTTGGAACTGTCTCTATTTCTGATTGCTGGGTAGCGTGGGAGTGAGGGACAAGTAACAACTGGCACGGTAAAAAATGTGTTATGGTAAAAACGGTGTTAGGGGAAAAGTTACGGGTTTTGTCTCCGCGTGGGTAAGGGGGTTTTGAATACTGCCAACCTGCTGCGGATTGGGCTAAGAGCTATGGTCTTGGGTAATTCTATAGCGGTTTGATAGAAACGGGTGAATCTGTCTAATTAAATATTAAAAACTCAACATTAAAAGTTAAAAATTATTCACACTAATTTTTGATGTTTTAATTTACCATAGTATCTGGTCGCTCACCAATTACTAATGATTTCCAAAGAAACTTTATTTGTTCTGTCTCTATTTCCTTACTTGGGATTTCTCTGGTTTTTGACTCGATCGGGACAAACGCCCCGTTTAGCTCTGATGGGATTTTACGGCACTCTCGTTTTTGTAGCGGTGACGATTCCCGCCGCAATTTACGCAAAAGTTGCCTACAACGAGTCACTAGCAAATGTCGATTGGCTGCACGGTTCTGCGGAACTATTCTTAACACTTGCCAATATTTTATTAGTTTTAGGCTTTAGAGAAGCAGTGATTAAAGCCAAAGCATCCTCACAGAAGGGTGGCGAGGAGCCAGAGGGTCTTTTAGATGGGGGAGAATAGCCGAGTTCATCTCAGTTTTGCATTTACTCTCCGCATAAATGCTCCAGAATAGCCGTAGTTAACAGTTAATTAACTGTTGACATACCAGTTTGTGAGCCGCCAACCGGCAAAATTTTAGGAAAGCATTAGAATATATGGAAACTCACATCAAGCACTTCTAGTGTCCTCACCTTGGTTTCTTGCCACGAGCTCAACTTGAGAGCGGAGATTTTGGGTTAAGAAAGCAAGTTTCTCAGGTATTATCGAGAATGGTGCTCTGGGCGTGAGTGGAAACAGACTACCATGTTGCTAAGTTTAGCTGTGGTGGGAATCTCCAGGCCGGAAAAAAGATGAGCTATTGCCTCAATCCCCATTGCCAAAAGCCGCAGAATGCTGACTCAACCAATTTTTGTCTGGCGTGCGGCTCTAAATTGCTACTGAAAGAGCGTTACCGCGCCATTCAACCTATCGGTGAAGGAACATTTGGCAGAACTTTTTTAGCTGTCGATGAAGATAGGTTGAAAACTCCCTGCGCCATCAAACAATTTTTCCCCCAAGTTCAAGAAAAAGCTGAATTAGAAAAGGCAACTGCACTGTTTAAACAAGAAGCTCACCGATTGCACGAACTCGGAGAGCACCCGCAGATTCCAAGTTTGCTGGCTTCTTTTGAACAAGCAAAACGTCTGTATCTTGTGGAAGAGTTAATCGAGGGAAATAATTTGTTTCAGGAGTTGCAGCAGCAGGGAGCTTTTAGTGAGGAACAGATTTGGGAATTGTTGATCAATTTGTTGCCTGTTTTGCAATTTGTTCACGAGCAGCAGGTGATTCATCGGGATATTAAGCCGGAAAATATTGTGCGGAGAACTCCACAAACCTTGTGGGCTGCGGCGGGATATAGCACCTCAATTCCTGGTAAAGGAAAAGCAGGGGCAAATTTACCTCAATCTTCTGCTGGTATGAAAGGGCTAATTGTCGCTGAATCTCCTGCTGTACAGGGGAAGCCCAGAGGCGGTCAGTTTGTGCTAGTAGATTTTGGAGTTGCTAAGCACATTACCGGCCTTTCTGAGGCGCAAACTGGGACGATAACTGGAACTGCTGGCTATGCGCCCATCGAACAAATTCGCAGCGGCAAGGCGTATCCGGCGAGCGACCTTTACAGTTTGGGCGTTACCTGCATTCACCTGCTAACTGGGGCGGTATTGAAGGATTTGTTCGATGCTTTGGAATGCAAATGGATTTGGCGATCGCACTTGGCGCAAAAAGGCATAAAAGTCAGCCAAAAATTAGCAACTATTTTGAATAAATTACTCAAAGATTCGGTACGAGAGCGATATCAATCCGCTGCTGAAGTGTTGCAAGACTTGGTAAATATTGGGCAATATCCCCGCTCTCAAATTTCTTATAATTATCGAACCAAAATCGCTATTAATTCGCCAGTAACTAACTCGCAGCCAAATACAGCAACCGCCGTCTCTGCCGCGCCGCCCCAGAAGATTCATGTTGTACCATCCGCTGGCAATCCGAGATTATTGTCGTCTAATAACTGGCGGTGCGAACGCATTCTCCAGGGTCATTCGGCCCCGGTTAATGCTGTGGTTATTAATCCTCAAGGTAATATTCTCGCTAGCGCCAGCGACGATAAAACAATTAAGCTGTGGAACCTGCAAACAGGTGAATTCATCCATACTTTTTTCGGACATTCCGCAACGGTTGATGCTGTGGCAATTAGCCCAGACGGGAGAATGCTGGTTAGCGGCAGTTTTGACAGAAAAGTTATTGAGTGGAAGCTGGATAAAAAGGCGATGATTCGCGAATTTTACAGCGATTTTGGGTCGCCGTACAGTCATCGTTACGGCTCCGTGTACTCGGTGGCTTTTAGTTGCGACTCTGGAGCGATTGCTAGTGCTAGCGGCGACCAGAGTATTAAATTGTGGAACCAGCGCAACGGAGAATTGGTTCAAAAACTTTCGGGACATTCTGACAAGGTTTTATCTGTTAGTTTTCGTCCTCAAAGTATGATGCTTGCCAGCGGCAGTGCTGACACAACTATCAAGATGTGGCTTGTAGGTATTGGGGAGAGTGTACGGACTTTTGTCGGTCATTCAGATTGGGTTTATGCGATCGCATTTAGTCAAGACGGCAAAATGATTGTCAGTGGAAGTGCCGACGCTACTGTTAAATTGTGGAATGCCGATACAGGGGAATTGATTAATACTTTGAGGGGGCATTCTGATGCGGTGATTTCGGTGGCGATTAGTCCGGATCGCGAAACTATGGCTAGCGGCAGTCGAGACGGTACGGTTAAACTCTGGAACCTGGAAACAGGAGAATGTTTGTGCAGTCTGGCTGGGTGCAATCCGGTGGCTTTTAGTCCTGACGGTCAAACTTTAGTCACCGGTGGCGATGGCGGCGAAGTGTTAGTTTGGCGGGCGTCTGTTTAATTGGGCGAGATAATTGAGATACTGGTGAAGGCGATCGGTTTCAGTGTCAAGTAAACGACTGGCCCAAGAATGTACATTAAGTTGCGATCGCATTTCTCGAAATACCGCAGCATCCCCGCGATTGTCTAGAGGAAAAACCCCAGCATCAAATCCAGCCGACTTGAGACGGCTAACAGTTCCCTCGCCATCTTGCACCCACAGTTGAGGGTTAATGCGAAGGGGTTGACAGGAATATTCACCGACAACCATTCCCCCCACAGAAACGCTAGCACCTTCTCCACGATTGGAAAGTTCTTGCAAAATAGCTTTGAGGGAATTGAGTTTTTTCCCGTCTTGTACTTGTTGCGGTGTAAGCTTGACAATCACCATTTCTAAAACTTCGACCGGTTTTGTCGATCGTACAATGTTGACTGGTTCCGCCGGCCAAGGGTTGTTTATTTCCGGTTCCGCCCTCTCGATTTCCTCTGTAACCTGTACTGTTTCAATCTGCTTTGCAGTGTCTACAATTATCTGAATTTCCTCCCCATCTTTCTCAATTTTTCCACTAATCTGTAAGATAGCATTCTCTACAATGTAAGGCTTCACTTGTTCGTAAGCCTTGGGGAACACAACAGCTTTTATTTGATGTGTCAAATCTTCTAATTGCAAAATAGCCATCGCCTCGCCTTTTTTTGTCACTACCAGTTTGATAGCGCTCAGCATGACAATAACTGATACTTTCCCCTTTTTATCTGCTAACTGTTCGAGAGTCACAACATCGGAATTTTCGTTTACTTGCATGAGAAACTTTAGGGGATGTTCTGACACATAAAAGCCAAGTAATTCTTTTTCTAAACGCAATTTATCTTGTTTTTCAAAATCTTTTACCACTTTAGATCTTGGCGCAGACTCATAGGTATTGACTGACTTGCCAAAGCTATTCGCACCTAACAAATCAAAGAGATTGCCTTGGCCGCTTTCTCGGTCTCTTTTGCGCTCTTGCGCCCATTTAATCACCCCTTCGAGGTCGTGTACTAATTGATTGCGGTTGTTTTCAATTTTATCAAAAGCACCGCATTGAATTAATGCTTCTAAAGCGCGGCGGTTGACAGAATGGAGATTTACGCGATCGCACAAATCAGCCAACGATTTAAACTTACCCCCTTCTTGCCGGGCCGCCAAAATATTTTCAATTGCCGCTTCTCCCACATTTTTAACAGCCGAAATTCCAAACAAAATTTTATCTTTGGCAGAGCCAGTCATCTGTTTGGGCAGCGGTGTAAAAGTAAGTTCCGAGCTATTAACATCTGGCGGCTCTACCTCAATACCCAGCTTAAGACAATTGGCAATATATTTCTGTACTTTATCCTGATCGCCCCTGTTAGCAGTCAGCAGTGCAGCCATGTATTCGAGAGGATAATTCGCCTTTAAATATGCAGTTTGATACGTGATATACGCATAGGCCATTGAATGGGATTTATTAAAACAGTATTCAGCGAATTGCAGCATCTGCGCGAACAGTTTATCAGCAATTCTTTGACTGACTCCATTCTTAGTAGCCCCGTCGATAAACGTTTCTTTTTGCTTCTGCATTTCATCAGCTTTCTTCTTGCCCATTGCGCGCCGCAGCAAGTCAGCTTGCCCCAAAGAATAGCCCGCCAAATCTTGAGCCATCCGCATAATTTGCTCTTGAAAGCAAAGCGTTCCGTAAGTCTCTTTTAAAATCGGTTCTAATAGCGGATGATCGTACTCAACTGTTTTACCGTGCTTGCAGTCAATAAATTGCGGAATCAAACCTGCATCCAGCGGGCCGGGTCGGTAAAGTGCCAAAATAGAAGAAATATCATCCAGACAGGAAGGTTTGAGTTTTTTCACTACATCCAGCATTCCAGATGATTCTAGCTGAAAAATACCTTCTAAATCTCCTCTTTCTAAAAGTCTATAGGTTTTATCTACATCATCGGGTAACTTTTTGATTCTGCCAAAAGTCTCTTGAGCTCTGCGCTCTATATCAGAAGGTAGCATTTCTGGATCGACAATTAGATTTTGGGTTTGCTTAATATAATCAACAGTCTTCTGGAGAGTTGTTAAATTTTTCAATCCCAAAAAGTCCATTTTTAGCAGCCCCAAAAATTCCAAATCTTCCATGAAATATTGGGTAATCACAGCACCCTCATTATTCTTTTGCAGCGGTACAAGTTCATCCAACGGCTCTGAAGAAATTACCACACCTGCCGCGTGAACGCCATAGGTTTTGTTGGTTCCTTCAATACGAATTGCCATGTCAATCCACTGACGAACGGGGACTTCAGTACCAGTTTCTGCATTTATGCAAATTGTATTTTCATAGTTGTCTTTAAATTCCTGTGCAGGTGTGTCATCGGAAATCATCACTTTAAGTTTTTCCGGTTTTCCCCTAGACACTGGAATTAATTTTGCCATTTCGTCTGCTTTTTTGTAGGGAATACCTAACACCCTGCCAACATCTTTTAAGACTGCTTTTGATGTCATTCTGTTGAAAGTAATAATTTGCGCTACGCGCTCGCTACCATATTTTTCCGTAACGTATTTAATCATGTCGTCCCGCCTTTCTATGCAGAAATCGCTATCAATATCTGGCATAGATTTGCGTTCGGGATTGAGAAATCGCTCGAATAGTAATCCGTGGTGTACGGGGTCTATATTGGTGATTTTGAGGACGTAGGCAACTAAAGAACCTGCGGCAGAACCGCGTCCTGGCCCTACTGGAATATCGTTATCTCTAGCATATTTTATGTAGTCCCAAACTACTAAAAAGTATTCCGAAAAGCCCATCTGCTGAAGCATTTTCAGTTCGTATTCAAGTCTTTGTTTGTAGATGGGGGGGATTTCATTTCTGGTGCGGGCTTTGAGGCGTTCTAACAGTCCCAGCCAGGATATTTCTTCTACATAAGTATCGGCTGTATGTTCTGGGGGAATTGGAATTGTGGGAATCCGAGCTTCTCCTGTGAGCTCGTATCTCGATACTTTATTTGCGACTTCTAGGGTATTTTCGATCGCCTCTTTGATTGTTTCATCATCCAAATGGTCTCGAAACAGTTGCGCCATCTCCTCTGCGGACTTTAAATACTCAGTGCCGCTGTAGCGCATCCGCTTGTCTTCTTCAATCAGTTTGTTGGTGTTAATGCACAGCAAAGCATCGTGTGCTTCTACGTCGTTGCAGGAAATATAGTGAGAATCATTGGTGGCAATTATTTTAATCTTTAGTTCGCGGGCAATTTTGACGATTTCAACATTAACAATCCGGTCTTCCGGGGAACCGTGGTCTTGAATTTCTATATAGTAATCTTCCCCAAATACTTCTTTATACCATGTGGCTACTTCACGGGCAGCATCTAGCTTGTTTTGCAGAATCATTTGGGGAACTTCCCCGCCCAAACAAGCACTGGTGACAATTAAACCTTCGGAGTATTGTTTTAGCAGTTCCTTGTTGATGCAGGGGCGGGCAAAAATACCTCTTTCAGGCATTCCCTTTAAGTGGGAAATTGTGGTTAGTTTGACGAGGTTTTTATAACCTTGGGTATTTTTAGCTAAAACAACTTGATGGTATTTTCTTCTACCTCGAACTTTGACTTCAATGTCGCCGTTGACGACGTACATTTCATTGCCAATAATCGGCTTAATATTTTTATTTCGGCAAACTTTGATTAGCTCGATCGCCCCGTACATCACCCCGTGGTCTGTAAGGGCGATCGCGGGCATCCCCAATTCCACCGCCCGTTCTGCGAGCTGCTGTAGCTGAGACGCCCCGTCCAGCAGGCTATAATCGCTGTGAATGTGCAAACCAACGAAGGACATAGCGATTTTAGATTTTAGATTTTAGATTTTAGATTCTACACCATTGGCGTGTCAAAGCGTCAAATAAAAAACAAAGCTTTATATCACTTTTGAGCTGGTTTAGGTTGGAGGTCTGATGTAGCAGCGCATCAGTTCGCCTCCGCCGTATTTGTTAACAATTATCAATTGTTGAGTTACGATTTCAAAGTTATGCGTTAAAATATTGAGCGCTAGAGTTAAGCATTTGCTGTGATTTTTTAAGTGCAAAACAAGGTAATTAAATGCTGCACAATTATCAACTAGCTCTCGAAGAAATTCCATCAATGGCTCAAACTATTGGGGAGCAGTTTAGCAGTTTGCCTCAAGTTGTAGCCGTCGTTTTAGCAGGTTCTAGAACAACTATAGTTACGGATGAGTCGTCGGATTTTGATTTTTACGTATATGTTAAAGAGGAAATTCCTGTTGACATACGGGAGGCAATAGCGAGACAATTTTCCGATCGCATCGCAATCAACAATCAATTTTGGGAACCCGGGGACGAGTGGATAGATATTAACACTGGCTGCGGTATAGATATTATGTACCGCCAGCCCGAATGGATCGAAGAAGAACTCGATCGCGTCTTGGTCAAACATCAAGCATCAGTAGGTTATTCAACCTGTTTTTGGTGGAACGTTCTCACCTCAGTATCATTGTATGACAGAGACGGTTGGTTTCAGCAATTGCAAGCCAATGTCGATCGACCTTATCCCGAACCACTCCGTCAAGCGATAATTGCCAAAAATTATCCGATTTTGCGCCACCTGATTTTTTCATTTCGCCACCAGTTAGAATCCGCTGTTTGGCGCCGCGATTCAGTAAGTATTATCCATCGAACAGCAGCTTTTTTAGGTAGTTATTTTGATATTGTTTTTGCTATTAATTCTATCCCTCATCCGGGCGAAAAACGTCTGGTAGAAAGGGCAACAGCTTTGTGCTCAAAATTGCCTGAAAATTTGGATAGCCCGATTCACAGTCTAACTAATTCTATTTCGTTACCTGCGGGCTATCGCCAAATTTTACATTGTCTTGATGGACTGGTTGACAGTCTCGATCGATTGTTAATTGAGGCAGGTTTAATTGCTACTAATTCTGTGGCGTTGCAATTCTGAAAGATGGGTGAATTAGATTTTTTTACGAACCGCTTTCGCGAGCACAGGCGGGACGCCTGTTCCACAAATACAGGCGGGGCGCCTGTTCCACAAACCGATCACCTCCCTAAATAGCGATCGAACTTTTACAAATTTGCTTGTTTCAAATAACCTTCCAAATCTTTAATCCGTTCTTGCGTCACTCTGGCCCTGCAATAACCGTAGGTAGAAGCAGCCAAACTACCGCCTTCAAACTGTCCTTTTGCATAATCACAATTTTCATCTCGAAATTTGATCCAAGTACGCTGTGCCACCGTCAATCTCTGCTTTTGTCTACTGCTGATTTTTGCTTGCAGTTGCTGATAGACTTGATTGAGCTTTTTGTCGGCAGCCTCAAACTCTTGACTGGAACAGACATTCATCTCTAGCGTGGTTTGAGGATTTTTGCAGTTAGGCTGTTGGGCGACTTGTACAGGGATGTTGCTGGCTTTGCTGGGAAGCAAAAATCCGGCTGTCAACAAAAGCAAACTCGCCGCAAATTTTACCCAAATAGTGCTATTTTTCACTTAGTTTCTCCCTTTTTTAATCTTTAATTTTCTCTGCTGGCTGCGCCGATCGCCAAATCCACCAAGCCGCCGCCCATAGAGTAAAATTGCCAATGAGAGTCATCGCCGCTTGCAGGGTAACGATCCATTCTAGGGCGGGAGAGTTGTCAAAATAGTGCCATGTACAGGCACACATAGCGCTGACAAGAGCGGGCAGCATTCCGGCGGAAAGGGCCCACCAAGCTCGGTTTTGAGTGACTTCGCCGTAAGTCCAAATTAACCAGATGGCGGCAATCCACTCGACGACGCTAGAGATGTGAATAATCCAGGTGGGAATTGACAAAGCGTGCATTTTTTGTATCGTGAACGAAGATGAAAGATTTATCGATCTGGACTTACACAACTGTCATATAAAGTATGATGAGTCAGTCGATTTTAGATTTTAGATTTTAGATTTTAGATTTACTCCACAGATGAATCTTGGAGCTTGAGCTTTGGTCTAAAATTTTAGGAGCATCCACGACTTAAGTCGGGGCTTGTACCTGTTTTTGGGCTGGTCATACAATTTTAGATTAGCGAGTTGAGATTTTATTAGATTTGCGATTTGAGCTGACTGATGACGTAAAGCCTTGAAGCTTGCTGACAGTAGCATTTTTTTGGTAGTAGAATCAAATCTCAAATATCAAAAAAATCTAAAATCTACAATCTAAAATAGTTAGATTCCCCATCACAAACAAAGAAAAGAGTAGAAATGCGAGCAATTTTGTGCGGCTATTACGGTAAAGGCAACGGCGGCGACGAGGCGCTGTTGGCATCGCTACTGCAAATGTTACCAGATGGCGTGACGCCGATCGTCCTGTCTGGCAATCCTGTCGAGACAAATCAGCGGTACGGGGTAGCTGCGCGCGATCGCATGAATGCGTTGCAAGTTCTCGAAGCACTCCGCACCTCCGACGCGCTAATTTGGGGCGGCGGTAGTTTAATCCAAGACGCTACTAGCATTGCGAGCCCTTTCTATTATGGCGGTTTGATGGGAATAGCGCAGCGGATGGGCTTAAAAACTGTTGCCTGGGCCCAGGGAATTGGGCCTTTAAAGCGGGAAATGACTCGCAAGTTATCTCAGCGGTGTTTTGCTGGATGCACCGCCGTCAGCGTGCGGGATAAAGGTTCAGCTACTTTACTTGCAAATTGGAAAATTCCTTTTACTTTAGCGCCCGATCCCGTGTGGGCTTTGGAGAATTCCCCTGTGTCGGGTTTGTGGGATTTACCTGCGCCCAGAGTTGCTGTTTGTTTGCGTTCTCATTCTACACTAACTCCCGCCCGTTTGTCAATCTTAACTCAAGCTTTAGTTGATTTCCAAAAAGCAACTCGCACCTTAATTTTGCTGCTGCCTTTTCAAGCGTCTCACGACTTAGAAATTGCCCAACATTTGCACGAAGCGCTGCCGAAAAGGAGTCGCATACTCAGTTTAGACGACCCCAGAAAATTGAAAGGAGTATTCCGGGGAGTCGAAATGGCGATCGGGATGCGCTACCACAGTTTAATTATGGCCGCATCCGAAGAATGCCGCTGTTTTGCCCTCAGCTACGACCCCAAAGTCAGTCAATTGATGGACGAGTTAGAAATGCCGGGATACTTATTATCAGAATTGCCAGACGATCCTTATTTAATCAGCAAAACCTGGATGGAACACTATGCTAACGGCGACGCATTATCGCCAGACAGGATAAAATTTATAGTAGGGCGATCGCTCTTTCATCGCGAAGTATTGCGAGCCGCGCTCCAGTAATCTCATTCAGAGGTGAAATACAATGACAGTCAGTACAGCAGACTTAAAAATTACCTGGGAAAAATTGCCCGACGACTTCATTTTAGATGAGGAACCTG
>NZ_JAUBQU010000001.1:100679-111578 GCF_036701435.1 Microcoleus sp. Pol12A5 | reverse complement strand
AATGACAGTCAGTACAGCAGACTTAAAAATTACCTGGGAAAAATTGCCCGACGACTTCATTTTAGATGAGGAACCTGTGGAAAATATCGACCAGCCCTTGCTCGCTGCTGCCTTGCGCGAAATCCTAGAAATCGCAGGGCTAATTTTAACAGGAATATTAGTTGCCCCAAACATGGGAATTTGCGCTACATTAAACGGCAAGCTAGTTATCAAAGCTCCAGATTGGTTTTATGCCCGCAACGTCCAGCCGCTTTCTAGTCAAGAAATTCGCCGTAGTTACACTCCCAACTTAGAAGGGGAAGTCCCGGCGATTGTTATGGAATTTTTATCAGCTAGTCCCAACGATGAATATTCTAGTAAACAAACTTATCCGCCTGGAAAATGGTTTTTTTACGAACAAGTATTGCGAGTTCCAATCTATGCACTTTTTGAGCCAGCCGCTGGAGTGTTAGAAGTCTACCAGTTGGATTCATCAGGAAAATATGAAGTACAACCACCTGATTTAAACGGCCGTTATTGGATTCCAGGAGTTGGGTTATTTCTGGGGGTTTGGCAGGGAACAAAGGCCGAAAGAACGGGATATTGGTTGCGGTGGTGGGATGAGAGCGGAGAGATGTTATTGTGGGGAGCAGAAATGGTAGATAGGGAACGGCAGCGGGCCGATCGACTAGCTGCCCAATTAAGAGCAGCAGGCATTGAACCAGAAGCCTAATGCAATAATTAGAAATGAACAATCGTAAGTCTGGCATTTTTCATTTCTAATTCCTTAAAAAGTATTAGACAACCTCGCAAAAATCAATATTTATCTGCGTTAATCCACGTTAATCTGCCTTCATTAGCGGTTCAAAATTACATTCAGGAGATAGCAAAATTGGCAAGAGTAAGAGTGCGGGAACACGTCAATCCCCTATCAATTAGATATCAAGCATCTGCAAATCCCCCGGATTGGACTAAAATCTATGCCGACTTAAATTTACCGCTGCATTTAGATATCGGCTGCGGCAGAGGACGGTTTTTGTGGCACATGGCGCAAATCCAAACAGACTGGAATTTTTTAGGATTAGAAATTCGGGAACCTCTGGTAGAAGAGGCAAATCTTTGGCGGGACGAAAAAGGGTTGACAAATTTGCACTATTTGTTTTGCAATGCGAATAGTTCCTTGAAACCAATTTTAGAAACTTTACCCCCAGACACTTTGCAGCGAGTTAGCATTCAGTTTCCCGATCCGTGGTTCAAGAAAAAGCACCACAAACGGCGAGTGGTGCAGCAGGAATTAGTTAATGAATTGGCAACTTATCTGGCAATTGGCGGCGAAGTGTTTATTCAGTCAGATATTGAAGAAGTAGAAAGGGAAATGTGCGATCGCTTTTCATCTCACCCCAGTTTTAAACGTCAAAACGGCGACAACTGGCTACCTGAAAATCCTCTACCTGTGGCTACTGAAAGAGAAATTGCTACTCTGAAACGGGGCGAACCAGTTTATCGAGCACTCTATCAAAAATAATGCTCGCTTTTGCAAACTCACCTTGGTAATAAATGTTATAACTTACATCTTGCACCTTGGTTAGGAACAGGCAAGATTCATGTTCCACAAAACTTAATTTTCTTGTGGAACGGGCATCTTGCCCGTTAATAAAAGAATTATTTCTAACTTAAACCCAAGACGGCAGCCACATCCGAATTTTCCATTCCATTTGCGACAAAGGCAGTCCCAAATAGATAGGCATCCAGAAAATAAAAGCACCCAAAACCAGAAAAATAATTGTTACCCCCATCCCTCGGAGTCGAGTTTGATGGCTGTGCAGCCACCTATCAACCCACCAAGCAAGTGCTAAGGCTGCAAACACAGAACAGCCCATATAATGGTACAAAAATATGCAGCGAGTGACCTTCACCCAAGGCAGCAAATTAGCGGCCCAATTAACTATTAAATATAACCCCAGCCACATTTCAGCAGTCGGCGGAAACAAAATCGGCCGCTGCTGTTCTATCGTGTCAACAGAAGCCTCGCTGCGCGTTTGCAGCCACACCAAAATCCGGTGAACTAAAACTCCTATTACTAGCAGTAAAGCTAAGGTTGACAGCCACCAAAGCAGTGGATTTCCCATTGCGTGAACGTCAAAAATTGCCTGAGTTGCACCTTCAGGTAAAGGCGGCAACTCCGGATCTGGTTGGGCATTGCTGCTAGCCGTTTTGTAGAAGTAAACTATGGGGCGCAGCATCAAAGGCCAACTGTACCACGTGGAACAGTAAGGATGCACGTCAGGCCCGCTTTTAATCCGCTGGTGATAAGTTAAAATCTCCGTTTGCATCTGCCAGAAATTGGGAGTTGGATTAAAGTACAGGTGAGGAATCCAAGAGATGCTGTAAACTAGAATAGGAATAATAGCTAGACTCAAACAGAGTTCTATAAAATTGAGTTTAGTCAGTTTTTGTACTGGGCTTTCGGCAGGAATTAGAGGTGAATCTACCTCGCGGCTTTGTTCTTCATTTCCTCTGTTCCCCTGGATAAAACGAACTGCCCAAGCACAGATTAAAATTAGATAAGTACCGAAAAGAAACCATAATCCGTTCCATTTGATAGCAGCAGATGCGCCGAAACCTATTCCGGCGAGTACCAGCCAAAGCCAGCGCTTTTTGCCTTCGGCTTCTACGGATTTTAAAATAAATAACTGACCTAAAATTCCTAACAAAACTAGATAAATGTTGTTCAGCGCGTAGCGAGACTCAACTAAAAACAGACCGTCGCAGGCGATAAATAAAGCAGCAATAAAAGCAAAGGTGCGGCGCGGAACTAGCTGATAAGCCAGGCTTCCCACAACTAGCGGAATAAAGGAACCTGTGAGAGCATTCAGCCAGCGGTAATCCCAAGGAGAAAGCAGGGATCCGGCCATACTGTTGACGGCTGTTTTGCCGAAGGGAAGGTGAGTGCCGATCCAAATGCCGATCGCAATTATGTACTGGCTCAGAGGCGGGTGAGCATTGAAAAAGGGAGTTTTTGTGAGATAATCGTTGGCAAATTTAGCGTAGTAAACTTCGTCAAATACTAAAGTGTTAAATCGCTCTAGTTGCCAAAAGCGGAGAGTTAAGGATAAAAGGAAAACGCCGAGCATTCCCAGGGAAAAAATAACATTCGATTGGTTAATTTTTTTTTTGTTTATTTTCATAAAACAACAGCAAATAATAGATGCTAGATTTGAGGGCAATCGCTAATTTAAAATTCCTGAGTTGAGAGTAACGTAAAATAGGACTTGTGCAGAAACCGAATTTTTGGTAAGAAACAGGGTTTTTTGGAAACACCCGGTTTCTTAAAGCTGGCTTCTAATAATGCTTGGAGAGTGCAGCGAGAAGCATTAGCGACTATTGTTTCACCAAATGCTCCCGATCTAATTGGCAAGCAGGAAGGAAAAGCGCGCATCATAAGGTGCGATAGATTATGATAGCAGCTAATCATGTCTTTTTTGAGCGAGTGCTTATGAATCCCATACTTTCGATTTGGGGGCGTTGGGGCTTAGCTGTAGGTGCGACTATCCTAATGGGATCTGCCGCCGCGCCAAATCCCCAGACATTTGAAAGTTTTGCTGATTTTTGTACCCACAAAGAGAATTTGACCCCTGAAACCAGACATACGGTGGAGGTGTTGCTATCAAAAGCAAAAACACAAGAGTGCGATCGCGCTCAAACAGCACTGACTAATCTCACAGAACTTTCCCTGATTCGCAATCAAATAGTCGATATCAAACCATTATCAAAATTCACCAATCTGAGAAAGCTCAACCTCAGTAGAAATCAAATAACAGATTTGCAACCCTTATCGGGACTGACTAATCTGAGATCTCTCGTCCTCAATTTCAATCAAATCTCAGACGTGAAACCATTATCGGCGCTGACTAATCTGACAGAGCTTTTCCTCGAAGCCAATCAAATCGTAGATGTAAAACCTTTAGCGGGATTAACTAATCTAACAGGGCTGTCCCTCGCATCTAATCAAATTGTAGATGTGACACCTTTATCGAGAATGACTGAGTTAAACTTTCTTTATTTAAGTGGCAATAAAATCGCAGATGTGAAACCATTATCGGGATTGACAAATCTGATACTGCTTTTCCTAGAATCCAATCAAATCGCAGATATCAAACCTTTAGCGGGATTGACAAATCTGACCGCCCTACACCTCAGTAGAAATCAAATCGCAGATGCCCAACCTTTAGCGGGATTGGTATATCTGACAACCCTCGATCTCAGTAGAAATCAAATCCTGGATGGGGAAGCCGATCGATTAATTGAGAAAAACAAACAACGATTAAATCAAAAAACAGATGAAGCAGAGCGATTGCTTCAGGAAGCTAAGCGACTATTGGCTCAGGAAACAGCAGCATCTTACCAGGAGGCCTTGCAAAAGTTTGATGCAGCGCGTTCGCTTTATCGAATGCTTAGAAATTGGGAGGACGAAGCTTACACGCTGAATCAAATCGGCTTCATTATTAATAGATTAGGAGACAGACAGCAAGCCCTGAACTACTACAAGCAAGCTCTTTCTTGGCATCAGACTATACGCGCTCGCCCTGTGCAAGCCCTCATCCTCAACAACATTGGGGCCGTCTACTATGCTTTGGGAGAGAAACAGCAAGCCATCGACTACTATAACCAAGCCCTTTCCCTAATTCGGGAAATGGGCGATCGCCCTGAAGCAAGTATCAACCTCAGCAACATCTCGAACATACCCGCATACAGCGACACACCTTTGGGCGATCGCACTGCGGAAGCCACCACACTCAACAACATCGGCTTAGCCTACAACGATTTGGGAGAAAAACAGAAAGCAAAAGAGTATTTTAACCAAGCCCTTCCCTTATTCCGAGCTATGGGCGATCGGGCTAAGGAAGCAACTACCCTCACCAATATTGGCTTAGTCTATTCAGATTTGGGAGAAAAACAAACAGCCCTCGACTACTACAAACAAGCCCTCGATTTGAGACAAAAAGCGGGCGATCGGCGTGGAGAAGCCCTCACCCTCAACAATACAGGTACTACTTACTCAGAATTGGGAAAACAGCAGAAAGCAGAAGAATATTTCAACCAAGCTCTGCCACTGTTTCGCGCTGTGGGCGATCGTCCTGGGGAAGCTCTCACCCTCTACAATATGGCTAATATCAAAGGCGATCGAGGCAATTTAATCGCAGCCCTCACTGACATTGAAACCTCCATCAAAATCATCGAAAACCTCCGTACCAAAATTACCAACCACGAGCTTCGCCTATCATACTTTGCCACCGTGCAGGACTATTACCAGTTCTACATTGACCTGTTAATGCAACTGCACAAAACGCAACCCAAATCTGGTTATGATACTAAAGCCTTTCAAGCTAGCGAACGCTCCCGCGCCCGCACTTTATTGGAACTTCTTCAAGAAGCAAACGCCGATATTCGCCAAGGTGTCGCCCCAGAATTATTGCAGCAAGAACGCAATTTACAACAGCAACTTGATGCCTTAGAAACACGGCGAATCGAAACTATAAGCCGCCCCAATCATACCCCCGCAGAAACAGCAGAATTAGACCAAAAACGGCAAACTTTACTAGGACAATATCAGGAAGTTCAAGCCCAAATCCGCTCCACCAGTCCCCGGTACGCCACCCTCACCCAACCGCAACCTTTAACCCTGGCACAGATTCAAGAACAAATCCTCGATCAGAATACAATTTTACTCCAGTATTCTCTAGGGAAAGAGCGCAGCTATCTGTGGGCTGTGACTAAAACCAGTCTCACCAGTTATGAATTGCCCAAACAGGTTGACATCGAAAAAGCCGCCCGCAATTTCCGCGATGCTGTGACTAACCCGCGCTACCGAAATATTCTCGATCGAGTTGCTGAAGCTAACAACACGCTCAGTCAAATTATTTTACAGCCCGTAGCAGCACAACTCGCTCAAAAACGCCTGCTGATAGTTGGCGATGGCATTCTCAATTACCTCCCCTTTGCCGCCCTCTCGCTCCCCGAAACACCCGGTAAAAATCGGAATCAGCCTTTAATTGTAGACCGTGAAATTGTGCTGCTGCCTTCCGCTTCCACCTTGGGAATCTTAAGACAAAACTACCATGACAGACAACCCCCAACTAGGACTTTAGCAATGCTCGCAGATCCAGTTTTTAGCGCGGACGATGAACGAGTCAGAACCCAGTCTAATAGCGCCAATACTCAAGCAATAGAATCAGTAAATCTCGGTTTAAACCGCTCTAGCCGCGACAATAACATACAGTTGAGCCGTTTAAAATTCACTCGCCAAGAAGCTCAAATCATTCAAGCGTTAGTACCAGCTAATTCTAGCACCGAATCTTTGGATTTTGCAGCCAGCCGCGCCGCAGCAACCAGTCAGAACTTAAGCCAATATAAAATCATTCATTTTGCCACTCACGGTTTAGCGAATAGCACTCACCCGGAACTATCCGGAATCATCTTGTCGCTAGTAGATGAAAAGGGAAACCCTTTAAACGGATTCCTACGACTTACTGATATTTTCAATCTGAAATTAGCAGCAGATTTAGTAGTTTTAAGTGCCTGTCAAACCGGATTAGGGCAGAACATTCAAGGCGAGGGGATGGTAGGATTGACACGGGGATTTATGTATGCGGGGGCTCAGCGAGTGGTGGTGAGTTTGTGGAATGTGGATGATGAAGGAACAGCTACTTTAATGTCGAGTTTCTATCAGGGAATGCTGCAAAAAGGGTTAACGCCGGCGGCGGCTTTAAGGGCGGCGCAACTGGAAATGTTGAAGCAGGAAGAGTGGCGTTCTCCTTATTATTGGGCGGCTTTTAACCTTCAGGGGGAATGGCGATAAATTTTATGAAAAAAACCAGCATCAACTCCGGGCGAGTGTAAGTCTGGCGAGAACTTTTTGCGGTGAATCTGGATACCAAAAAAAAGCGGCTCCGCTTGTCGCAGAACCGCCGTCACAGAGGATGAAAAATCAAAAATTAACGGACTGCACCCTCAACTGAAGGTGATTCAATTGTTTTCATGAAGTACAGCTTCACTAATTGCCAGCCGTTCGACAAATACAGAGGCAATTTTTGGAAGAACTGCAAGAATTTCGGAGTTTCAGAAGCAACAATTGCGGTCAACTTCTGATTGTTCTTGAGGCAAACATCCAGCCGTTCGTAAAATTCTGGGTTGTTCACGTCCAGCATGACGGGGAAGACGCGGCCTGCTGTTTCGTTGGTCTTTTTGATGACTTCAATGTCGTATTCGCGAGCATCGAGACCGAGCGATCGATAAAAACCGGCGCGCTGGATATCATTGAGATACATTGTCGCGAACACTGACAGCAAGAAGAAACGGCACCAAAGCTTAGCGCGCCAATCGTTCAACATCTGAGGCTGAGCTCTCATCACCGCATCGAAGAAATCTCCGTGGCGGTTTTCATCCTGGCACCAATTTTCAAAGAATCGGAAAATCGGATAAATCTGGTCTTCAGGATGGGCCTTTAAGTGCTGATAAATGGTGATGTAGCGCCAATAACCGATCTTTTCAGACAAGTAAGTAGCGTAGAAAATAAACTTCGGCTTAAAGAATGTGTAACTGCGGCTCTTTGTCAAGAAACCCAAATCCAGGGACAAATTAAAGTCCGAGAGAGCTTTGTTGAGGAAACCGGCGTGCCGCGCTTCGTCCCGCGACATCAGGTTGAAACCCTCGGCGAGCACTGGATTTTTGTCTTTGAGCCTGCGTCCCAATTCTTTGTAAAGCAAGAACCCAGAAAACTCAGCGGTGCATGAACGTTCTAGGAATTCAATGAACAACTGGCGTTTTTCGCCGTCAATGTGATCCCAAGATTGAGCGAACTCCTCATCCCGCACGAAGTGGTTTTTGTTGTAGTCAACGCGGAACTCTTGGATAATTGCTTCTAGTTCGGCTTCATTTACCGAGATGTCCATTTTGGCCATCTCGTCAAAATCGGTTGTGTAAAATCTCGGCGTGAGAATAGTTTCTTTGGCTGGGGCTTTCACTCCCGGCCGCAGTTCTTCAAAAGTGGGTTTTTTGAGGGAATCTACCATATTTTTATTGGATTTCTGCTTATAACTACT
Source organism: Microcoleus sp. Pol12A5 (assembly GCF_036701435.1). Classification (NCBI taxonomy): domain Bacteria; kingdom Bacillati; phylum Cyanobacteriota; class Cyanophyceae; order Oscillatoriales; family Microcoleaceae; genus Microcoleus; species Microcoleus sp. Pol12A5. The sequence goes on along the minus strand of NZ_JAUBQU010000001.1, from coordinate 103,497 downwards.
CGCTTGTTTCAATTGTCGGGTACTGCGGGCGATCGCGCTCGTGTATGTCCGGCCAGCGCTGGCGGCGCGCTTGGTTTGGCGCTCCGTGTGGAATCCCGGTCTAAGCTGCTGTAATTTCCACGCCCTCCAGTTTACCAAGCTCTCGCCCGCGCAAATATGTTACTGGCGTTAAGAATTGCTACGCAAAATTACTCATGGGCTTCCAGACAAGGTATTGGGAAACCAAATTCTGCCTTTTGTCAGTTTATTAGGCTACCACACAAATAAATTCCCATGTCAAGCTGTTTAAACACCAGACAGAAAGTACACAATGTATAGAGGGACTCCAATTCTTAGAATAACCAGGCAGGACGGTCAGAAAATGAGCAATTTAGGTGTTAGTTACCTTTTATGGGCAGCTTGTTTTTTCGGCCCATTCGGACTCCACCGCCTCTACAACGGCAAGATTGGTACGGGTTTGCTGTGGCTGTTTACCTTTGGTTTGTTTGGGTTTGGGCAATTGTTTGACTTGCTGCTACTGCCGAACATGGTGGACGAACACAATGCCAGTCTCAGGGGCAAACTCGGCGTATCTCGCGAAGGTATACCGCTATATCCCAGCAGCGGGGCGATCGCCGCGACATACCCCAAGCCAACTCCAGACCAGTTAGGGGTTAAACTCCTGAAGGCAGCTTATACCAAGAACGGAAGATTATCTGTCACCCAAGGGGTGATGGCAACCGGCGCTACTTTTGCCGAAGTGGAAGAGGCTTTCACGGCAATGCTCAAAACCGGTTATGTGAGTATCGAGAATGATGCCGTAACTGGCGTCGTGATCTACCACTTTCACGAACTTTAGCTGCTGCGGGTGCGTTGCCTAGGGGATTTTGTCTATTTTTCCAGAAGCTAATCGCTGACGCACCCTACTACTTGATATTGCTGACCGAGCAGTTGTTGCGGTTTTTCGAGTAAGCATTGCCGGCAAAATCGGCTAGAATGTTTGTTTGTCTATATAAGCAAGCAGAAAGTATTTAGCGTCATGGCAGTCCCTAAGAAGAAAACCTCCAAATCCAAGAAGAATATGCGTAAGGCCACATGGAAGCGCAAAGCTGTAGTGGCAGCTCAGAAAGCTCTGTCTCTGGGCAAATCTGTTCTGACTGGGCGTTCCAACAGCTTCGTGTATCCCGGCAATGAAGAAGAGGAGGAAGAATAGAAAGGGAATACCGGGCATGGGGCGAACCCGATGCCCGATCGATCAATCCTTTTTTGCTGTGGGTAAAATCAGCATGGCATCGCCAAAGGAATAAAAGCGGTACTGTTGCTCGATCGCTTCTCGGTACAAATCCAACAGCCGAAGCCTTCCAATCATCGCACTTATCATCATCATCAAAGTAGAGCGGGGCAAGTGAAAATTGGTAATCATCCCCTCTACAACCCGCCACTTGTAACCAGGGTAGATAAACAAATTGGTCGGGCCGCAAAAAGGTTGCAAGGAAAAATCGCCACTCGCGGCGGCGGCTCCCTCTAAAGCTCGGACTGCTGTGGTACCCACGGCAATGATCCGCCCGCCTCGGGCTTGAGTTTCCCGGATTTTCTCCACGGTGGCGGAGGGTACTTCCACCCATTCGCCGTGCATTTTGTGAGCCGTCACGTCTGCTACCTCCACCGGGCGAAACGTCCCTACTCCGACGTGTAAGGTGACAAAAGTTTTTTCGATTCCCCGCTGTTCCAAGCGGCTGAACAATTCTTCGGTGAAGTGCAGGCCTGCTGTGGGGGCAGCCACGGCCCCAAGCCTCTCGGCATAAACAGTCTGGTACTGTTCCGCTGAAGCTTGGGAATTTTCGATGTAAGGCGGCAGGGGTATGTGGCCGTATTCGTCCAAAAACTTCGCCAGATTCTCATCTGTGGGGATGTCAAACTCCAACAGCCGTCCCCCTGTTGCGTCGTCCCTCTCTATAACTGTGGCAGTCAATCGACGACGATGGCGCATCGTGGCATCGGGAAGGCAACAGCAAGGAGCTGTGGTCGAGTCCTCACAGGCAGGGGCGATGGGATCAAACTCAATTTTTGCTCCCAACTTTAAGCGTTTCCCCGGTTTGACCAAAGCCAGCCAACAGTTGTGCTGCCGTTCTTCCATCAACAATATCTCCACAGCCGGGCCGTTGGGTTTGTGCCCGTAGAGCCTCGCTGGCAGCACGCGGGTGTTGTTCAGTACCAGCAAGTCGCCCGGTTGCAGCAAATCGGGTAAATCCCTAAAAATCCGGTGTTCGTGGCTGCTGGGAGAATCTACAGCCAGCAAGCGAGAACTGTCCCTCGGCACTACGGGATTTTGGGCAATGCGTGAGGGCGGAAGTTCGTAGTCGTAGCCGTCCAAAGACCAGTCCATCTCTGTCATCGAGTGAATTCCTGTGCGATCGATCTGTCAACTGGGTAACAAATTGGGTAAAAACCCCCATCCAAAGTCGGGTGCTTTTCCCCTTGTGGTCGCGGGTATAGCCCGCGAGGATAGAGGTGTAGCATCAGCTTTGCTCATAAGGATCGTTATGGAATACCTCTACTACATCGCCAATACTAGCCTTACTCTGAGAGTCGTCGATTACCTACGCACGGCTCATCATCTACCTTTGCAATTTATCACTGTTATTCACCAAATTGACGGCTGGGTGGTAAAGGTGAAGATGAGCCAATATTTAACTCCCGAAATGCACGGGGATTTTCGGGCTTTTATGAACGAACTCGGAATTCCTTACGATCCTGAAATTCGCTTGCAAATGGCGCTTTGGAGTTTGGAAACCGGACAGTCGCCGCTGAGCGTGATGCGCCGCTACCAGGTGGCCGT